>CAVDOI010000029.1:0-19607 GCA_963610485.1 Lachnospiraceae bacterium | reverse complement strand
GTATACATGAGTGTGCAGGAGCTTATCGAGCTTGATTACCTTCCTGTATCCGCAGACCTTGCAGCTTGAAACCTCTTCTCCTTCTTCTGTTTCTGTAGGCGTCTTTGTTGTTTCCTTTGTTATTTCATGGCCGGACAAACCGCTTCTCTCATCTTTGTGTTCGCATGTGGCGGCATGCCAGTGACCGGTATCATCAAACTCCCATTTTTCTTCAAATGTGTGTTCGTGCGGCTTGTCTGCACAGCCGGTGAGAATGAAAATCGCAAGCAGAATAATGAATAATGTCGACAGTTTTCTCATATCAGCCTCCTTAGATAAATAAATGGTAAAGGCTGGGGGGGGACTGTCAAAACATATTTATGAATTGTAGAGTTTTTTACCCTCTGAAAGGTAGAACTGCCGTCTTTCCTCAAGGAGAGCGTCAAGATCGCCGCCGTCCTTCTCTTCCTCGTCGATGGCAATGACGAAAAGTTCGAGACCGAGGGCTGTATATTCGCTCTGAAGGCGCTTGTTCGGGTGGATGCCGAGGTCGAGTCTGAAACGTTCGTCGGCGTAGCTTTTCACGGCATCTTCGGTTTTATAAAGATAGACCTCGTCGGTCTTGAGGTTCCTTATTGAGCAGACTGCTCTGATCTTCTCCTGCCTTAGAAATTCTTTCGGAATTGACATGATTTTATTCTATAATAATTTATAAATTTGAGCAAATCCCTCAATTATCGGGAAAAAGTTGATTTTTCAGACGGAAAAAGCGTCATTTGTTGTGTTTTTCTGCTTTATTTTTGAATTTTGAATGTTTAGAATAGGAAACTGAGGTTTTCTAAATGGAACAGCAGATTCAAGATTTAATTAACTCGATAAAGAAGGAAGGCATCGACAGTGCCAACGAAGAAAAGCGGAAAATCATCGAAGATGCAGAGGCAAAAGCCTATGCTATCATAAAGGAGGCCAATGCCGAGAAGGACAGGCTCCTTTCAGATTCGATGAAAGAGATCGAGAAGGAGAAGGAGAGCCTGAAAGAGTCCCTCAGGATGGCTGCACGCGACCTTTCGCTTTCATTCAAGAAGGAAGTAGAAGGCAAGATCCAGGCACTTCTGGACGAGAAGGTGAAGAGCGCATTCGACTACGACACGCTCAAGGCATTGCTGAAGACTGTCATCGAAGCTGAGTTCAAGGGCGATGTCGCCGTTGTTCTTCCCGAGGAGAAGAAGAAGGAAATCGCTCTCTCTCTTGCATCCGAACTTGCCTCCGGGCTCGACAGGGGTGTCGAACTTACGTTCTCGCAGTCGCTGCAGGGCGGCTTCAGAGTCCTCTCGAAAGACGGCAGGGCATACATCGACCTCTCCGACGACGAGTGCGTCAAGCTGTTATATCCATATATATCATCATCGGTCAGAGAACTTATCTAAAGGAGAAGTGCGGTGGCTGAGTACATCTATTTTATCGCATCTCTTCCTTATCTCTCGATCGACCGCGAGGCTCCGTTCGATTACGAGACCTTCCTCTCCCTTGCTTCCGAGCAGCTTTCGGTGAAGGACTACGCATTACTGAAGAAGGCCACGTTCGACCACGAGAAGGAGAAGGTGTCGAGCCGCATCATTTCCGACTGGGATGACTTCAACTACAGCCTTGGTGAGTACCTCACCGAGGAGAGGGCGAAGAAACTCGGCAAGAAGGACGCGACCTACAATGCACGCTGTCCTCATAACGAGGAAATACAGAAGAAGGCGGAGGCCATCGTGAAGATGTCCGATCCTCTTGAAGCGGAGAAGGCGGTGCTCGCCGAGTATTTCTCCTTCCTCTCGTCCCATGAGGTGGATTCGATTTTTTCGCTCGATGCGCTCATCATCTACGGCCTCCTGCTGCAGATCAAGGAGCGTGTCTCCTCATTCGACAGCCGGACGGGCAGGGAGGAGTTCGATCGACTTTATCAGGAAATCAGAAAAGATATTTCCTTAAGGAGTAACTTATGAGTAATAAAACCGGCAGCGTTGTCGGTGTAAACGGCAACCTCGTCAAAGTAAGGTTTGACGATACTGTAATCAAGAATGAAGTCGGCTTCATTCTCGTCGGTGACGAGAGCCTCAAGGGTGAGGTCATCCGTGTCACGGGAAGCATTGCAGACCTGCAGGTCTATGAAGATACTTCGGGCCTCAGTGTCGGCGACAGAGTCGAGTTCACGGGCTCCATGCTCAGTGTATCCCTCGGCCCGGGGCTTCTCACACAGGTCTATGACGGCCTCCAGAACCCTCTGGGAAAGCTTGCCGAGAAGTGCGGCTTCTTCCTCCAGAGAGGCGTCTACCTCGACCCCATCCCGAATAACGAATGGGATCTCAGGGTGACGAAGAAAGAGGGAGACATCGTCTTTGCAGGTGACAGCTTCGCCGAAGTGAAGGAACTGCTCTTTACTCATAAGATAATGGTTCCCTTCACGCTCCAGGGAGAATGGAAGATCGTCTCCATCGTCCCCGACGGCACCTATCACGCCAAGGATACTATCTGTACGATAGAGAACCAGAAGGGCGAGAAGAAGGAGCTCTCGATGATCATCACCCAGCCTGTCAAGGTTCCTATCAAGGCATACACAGAAAGGCTCAGGCCCGACGAGCCGATGGTCACCAAGATCAGGCTCATTGACACATTCCTCCCTGTCGCAAAGGGCGGAACATACTGTATCCCTGGCCCGTTCGGAGCGGGAAAGACTGTACTGCAGCATCTTACAAGCAAGAACGCCGACGTCGACATCGTCATCATCGCGGCATGCGGGGAGCGTGCGGGTGAGGTCGTGGAGACACTCAAGGAGTTCCCGGAGCTCATCGACCCGAGAACGGGACGATCCCTCATGGAGAGAACCATCATCGTATGCAACACATCGAGTATGCCTGTCGCCGCGAGAGAGGCTTCCGTCTACACGGCAGTCACGATGGCCGAATACTACAGGAACATGGGACTTGATGTCCTTCTCCTTGCCGACAGTACATCACGCTGGGCACAGGCAATGAGAGAGATGAGCGGAAGGCTGGAGGAGATTCCGGGAGACGAGGCATTCCCGGCATACCTCGAAAGCCGTATCGCGGAGTTCTACGAGAGGGCCGGCAAGGTCAGACTCAGAGACGGCTCGATCGGCACTGTCACAATCGGAGGAACGGTATCTCCGGCAGGAGGTAACTTCGAAGAGCCCGTCACACAGGCGACGCTCAAGGTCGTCGGGGCATTCCACGGACTTTCGAGAGAGCGCAGCGACGCAAGAAAGTACCCTGCTATCGACCCGCTCGATTCCTGGTCGAAGTACGAGGGAATCATCCCGAAGAAGGATGTCGACTATGCATACTCGTTCGTCAGAAGGGGAAACGAGATCAACCAGATGATGAAGGTTGTCGGCGAAGAGGGGACGACCCTCGACGACTATGTCATCTACCAGAAGGGCGAGTTCGTTGACTCATGCTACTATCAGCAGAACTCCTTCGACCCCGTTGATGCCACAGTCTCCGTAGAGAGGCAGAAGCACGTCTTCTCGACGCTTCTTGAAATTCTGAGGGCGGATTTCAACCTTCAGGACAAGAAGGATGCCAGAAGCTTCTTCAACACCCTCAGACAGAAGTTCCTCGACTGGAACGGCACGAGAGAGGATGCTCCCCAGTTCGAAACAATCGAGAAGGATATCAGATCCTTCTTCACGCAGAAGGAGAGATAAGATATGCAGAAGGTATATACGAAAATCGAATCAATCGTCGGCAACGTCATCACAGTGAAGGCCGGCGGTGTCAGAAGCGGGGATCTCGCACTTGTCTCCACGCCCTCGGGCTCATCATACGCCAACGTCATCAAGCTCGACGGAGATCTTGTATCACTTCAGGTCTTCAGCGGTGCAAACGGTATCTCGACGGATGCCGCAGTGAGATTCCTGGGCGTTCCCATGAGAGTCTCATTCTCCGAGAACCTCCTCGGAAGAGTATTCGACGGTGCCGGCAAGCCCAGAGACAACGGTCCCGAGCTCGATGAAAACCTTGTCAGGATCGGCGGACCTTCCGTCAACCCGGCAAAGCGTATCATTCCGCGTAACATGATACGTACCGGTATTCCGATGATCGACGTCTTCAACACGCTCGTCGAGTCACAGAAACTTCCTATCTTCTCGATCTCGGGTGAACCGTACAACGAACTGCTTGCACGCATAGCAATGCAGGCCGAGGTCGACATCATAGTCCTGGGCGGCATGGGACTCAAGTACGACGACTATCTCTATTTCAAGGATACACTTGAAAAGAGCGGCGCACTCTCGCGTACGGTAATGTTCGTCCACACGGCATCCGACCCGACAGTCGAATGTACACTTGTACCGGACCTCTCGCTTGCAGTTGCAGAGCAGTTCGCACTCCAGGGAAAGAAGGTCCTTGTACTCCTGACAGATATGACGAACTTCGCCGACTCCCTCAAGGAAACTGCAATCACCATGGAACAGGTACCTTCCAACCGCGGTTACCCCGGAGACCTCTATTCACAGCTTGCTTCGCGCTACGAGAAGGCTGTCGACTTCGAAGGTGCGGGTTCAGTCACGATCCTCGGCGTCACGACGATGCCCGGCGACGACGTCACACACCCGATTCCCGACAATACGGGATACATTACGGAAGGGCAGTACTATCTCAAAGGCGGAAGAATCGAGCCTTTCGGAAGCCTCTCGCGTCTCAAGCAGAACGTCAACAGCTCCACACGTGACGACCACCGTGCCCTCATGGACGGTATGATCAAGCTCTACTCATCCTACAAGGACTCGCTTGAGAAGAAGAGCATGGGCTTCATGATGTCGGACTGGGACGAGAAGCTCCTCAAGTACGGTGCTCTCTTTGAAAAGAAGCTCATGGACCTCTCCGTGAACATTCCTCTCGAAGAGGCTCTCGACACGGGATGGAAGATCCTCTCCGAGTGTTTCGAGAAGGAGGAGACTCCCCTGAAGAGCGACCTTATCAAGAAGTACTGGCCGGAGTAAAGGATGTGAAATGGCTAAGATAAAACTGACTAAGAACGAGCAGAAGAAACAGAAGGACAGCCTCAAGCAGTTCCAGCGCTATCTGCCCACCCTCCAGCTCAAGAAGCAGCAGCTTCAGGTCGTCATACGGCAGAGCGAGAGGGAGATCGAGGAGATAAAGGCGGAGCAGAAGAAGCATGTCTCCTCCATCGAGAGCTGGATTGCCGTCTACGGAGGCAACAGAGAGCTTTCTCCTGAGCGTTCGATTGGAAATCTCATTTCCATAAAGGAGATCAGCATTACAAAGGGTAATGTCGCAGGTGTGACGGTGCCTGTCTTCAACTCGCTCGAGTTCAACGACATCGACTACGACCTCAGAGCGTACCCGCTGTGGGTTGATTCGGCACTGGTGACGCTTCGTGACAACGCACGCTATGACGCCATCATCGCCGTCCTCGAGGAAAGGATCAGGATACTCTCGAAGGAACTCAGGACGACAACACAGAGAGTCAATCTCTTTGAAAAGGTGAAGATACCCGAGGCGAAGGAGAATATCAGGGTGATAGGAATCTACCTCCAGGATCAGCAGACAAGTGCCGTCGTAAGAGGAAAGATTGCGAAGAAGAAGATGGTGAGGGTAAGCTAGATATGATAACACCAATGAAGAAAATCACCATCCTCTGCTCTGACCGCGACAGGATGAAGACTGTCTCATCTCTGAGAGAGTTCGGACTGGTTCACGTCGAGAACGTCGTATCAAAGACACAGTCGGCCGTCGCTCTCGAGAGTGAGAACACCGCCCTGAACAAGGTTGTTTCCTTCCTCGACTCCTACAGGGACAGGAAGAAAGCGGCAGTGCAGGAAAGCCTCACTGACGATAAGATCCGCTCTCTCACGTCATCTCTGCTCTCCCTTATGGAAGAGGAGGGGAGAAACGGTGAGAAGAGAAGGGCACTCAGCGCTGAAATCGAGAGGGTCAGACCTCTCGGAGACTTCGATCCGGACGAACTGGAGTCACTCAAAGCTCTCGGATACGACATTACACTTTATTACATCGGGAGGAAAGAGAAGGAGAAGCTTGCGGATGACGAGACAGTTTCCTTCATATCGGTTAAAACCGGCAGCAGGAACGACTGTGTTGCACTCGTGAACTCCTCCCTCCCCCGGGGAATACCTGCGCAGAGGATAGTTCCTCCATCGAGAAGGCTCTCGGAGCTCGAAAACGAGATGCTCCTCTTGACGAAGAGAGGCGAGGAGATTGAAAGAACATACCGTGAGAGCGTGAAGTACACAGACTCTTTTGAGGACCTCATGGCACGCAACGAGGAGGAGATATTCTTCCGCCGTGTCGGAGCGACAGTCGAAGAGTCTGAATGCGTATGCACGATATCCGGTTATATTCCGGCGGAGAAGACTGACGCTTTCAAAGCGTACTGTGCATCCGGAAGCCTCGGGTACATCATCGACGACCCCTCCGACGAGGACAATCCCCCGACACTGATGAAGCATAAGGGTTTCATCAAGTACGTCCAGCCGTTATATGACGCCCTCGGACTTGTCCAGGGTTACAGGGAGATGGACATATCGCTCTACTTCCTCGTATTCATGGCACTCTTCTTCGCCATGATTCTCGGGGATGCCGGCTACGGACTGCTGCTGCTCCTGGGAGGCGTTGCCCTCAACGCAAAGAGCAGGAAGTGCTCTGACATGAACGCGCTTCTCTACATCTTCAGCGGAGCGACAATTGTCTGGGGCGCACTTACGGGTACATGGTTCGGAAGCGAGCTCATACTCGAGAAGCTGCCGTTCCTGAAGCTCTTCGTAATACCGGAACTCACGAACTTCCCCGATCTCTTCAACATGGACAGCACGCTCGTCCAGAACAACATGATGAGCCTCTGTTTCTCCATAGGATGCGTTCATCTGGGACTTGCGAGAGCACTCTGCATCATCGACAAGATAAAGGCGAAGGACATTTCGCTTCTTTCGGACTGCGGATGGCTTCTCAATACGATACTCCTCTACCTGTTATCGCTCTACCTCGTCGTAGACGCGGATGTGCCGCTTCCGAAGATTGCGGCCGGGGTAGGACTGGGCTTCGTACTCGTATGTCTCTTTGCCTCATGTGAACCGGGTAAGCCTCTCGGAGAAGGAATCAAGGAATCGCTGGGATCCTTCTTCACGAACTTCCTCGATACGATTTCATGCTTCTCCAACGTGATGAGCTATATCAGACTCTTCGCGGTAGGACTTGCCTCCCTTGCCATTGCACAGTCGTTCAACGGCATGGCGGAGGGTGTGATGCACGGACTCACGGTTCCTCTCGGAATCCTGATCCTCATCCTCGGGCATGCGGTCAATCTTGTTATGGGATTTCTGTCTATCATCGTACACGGTGTCAGACTCAACATCATGGAATTCTCCGGCCAGGTCGGTGTCGAATGGTCCGGATACAAATATGAGCCCTTTTCACTCAGGGGCGGTATAACAACAGAAGAAACTCAAAGGAGTTAAAAAAATGGATTACAGTTTCTTGATCTACATCGGTATGGCATGTGCTCTCTGCTTCTCGGCAGTAGGCTCTGGTTTCGGCGCAGTTAAGGCTTCTCTCGCAGCTGTCGGCGGTTGGAAGAAGTGCTACATCAACGGCAAACAGGATCCGTTCATCATGGTCGGTTTTGCAGGTGCACCTCTCACACAGACAATCTACGGATTCCTGCTTTCGAACTTCATCGCTGCAAAGCTGGCGACTCCGACTTTCGCATACGGCCTGTTGAGCCTTTTCATCGGCGCTTTCGCAGGTGCGGTCATCGGCATCTCGGCTCTCTTCCAGGGCAAGGTTGCCGCTGCTTCAGCTGACGCTCTCGCAGAGACTGGAAAGGGTACGGCAAAGTATTTCATCGTCATCGGTATCATCGAGACGGTCGCTCTCTTCACACTCGTGTTCAGCCTCCTTGTTCTCAACAATTGACGGCTTCGTCATCACGAATGAGACGGCATTCCTTGCGGGGTGCCGTTTTCATTTGACGAATTATCAACACGGATCGTGTTCTGAGTGCAATAATAAGGAAAACAGGAGGCAGATATGTTCATCAGGGAAGTCCATCTGAAAGTGAGCAACCTCGCAAGGAGCATCGATTTCTATTCATCCCTCTTCGGGGAGGAGTGCATAAGGGGGAAGAGCAGGGCCGGATTCAGATCGGGTATCATACTCTTTACAGAAAAGGGATGGAAGGACGAAGCGGGACTTCCCGGCGACTTCAAAACCGGCATGTGCCTCTCCTCGACTGTCGTACTCGAAACAGACGAATACTCCCGGATTATCTCGAATATACTGGAGGGCAACCTTCTCCCGCGCGTTCTCAACATCGACAATGAAAAGCTCACCGTCGTGGACTATGATCTCAATATGCTGATCATCCGCTCCGGAAGACGGGAACATGCCGTCGACGACGAATACACGGTGGAGAAAAAAGAGAGTGCGGCGTACTCTGTCCACTCCTGAGACAATTGGAAAAAAAGGTCCTTTCTGCTAGAGTAGCGGTATGCTCAAGGACAATATAAGGAACATAGATAAATATATCTCCCTCGACCCTGCACTCAGAGGTTTCAAAAACGATGAGATGCATGACATTACTGTGTCTGAGTCGTTCGTCGTCGACAGGGACCGTACGACGCTCTTTCTTGTCGGGAAGGGGAGATGTTCGTTCGCGCTAAGCTGGAGGGAGAACGAGAACAACAGGGAGGTCCTCGCCGTCATGGATGCCGCAGAGGGCGAGTTCGTCCTCTATCTTCCGGGGGAACCCTTTACACTGAGGCCTCAGAAAGATTCTCTTGTCAGAATGTGGAGGGCGGTATGAACTCTGTGCGCAGTGCTTTCGTACGCGGCCTCGAAATCGGAGGTTCCGCCCCGGTCAGAGTACAGACCATGTGGGACGACGCAATCAACAACATAAATCCCGAAGACGTCGTCAAAAGAATATATTCCCTCCAGAAGGAGGGCCTCGACATCATCCGTTTCAGCTATGTCTCATCCCTCGACAGGGAGAACTTCACCTATATTGCGGAGCATTCCCCCGTTCCCGTCGTTGCAGATATTCACTTCGACTACAGGATGGCAATAGAGGCTCTAGAATGCGGTGCCGACAAGATAAGGATCAATCCCGGCAACATAGGCGACAAGTGGAAGACGAAGGAGATTGTAGAGAGGGCCAGGGACAAGGGGAGGTGCATCAGAATCGGACTCAACACCGGCTCTCTTCCGAAGCACGAGAATGGAGTCGACGAAGCCGAGCTCATGGTCAATACTGCGCTTGATTACATAGCAGACTTCGAAGCATGGGGATTTACAAACACCGTCGTCTCCCTCAAGAGCAGTGATATCGAAAAGACCATGAGGGCGTACACGCTCTTTTCCGAGGTATCGGACTACCCGCTGCACCTCGGGGTGACGGAGGCGGGAAACGCCATCACTTCCTCCGTCAGGTCTACATGGGCACTCGGAAATCTCCTGAAGAATCATATCGGGGATACCATCCGCATTTCGATAAACGGCGCAATCGAAGACGAAGTGCTCGCGGCCTGCGAGCTGCTGCGTACTCTGGGCCTCAGAAAAAGCGGCGTGAGACTCATAGCCTGCCCGCGGTGCGGACGCCACAGTTTCGACTCCGTCGGCTTTGTCGAAAAAATACAGCACCGTCTTCTCTCCCTCGACAGGAATATAACGGTAGCGGTGATGGGATGCTCCGTCAACGGCCCCGGGGAGGCTCACTCTGCCGACTATGCAGTCACCGGCAGCGGACGCAAGGTCTTCATCTATAAGAACGGAGAGCTTTTCAGAACACTTGATAACAGCATAGATGCGGAAGACGCACTATTTGAAGCTATTGAAAATGAACGATGAAATTATCATAAAGGGTGCCAGGGAGCACAACCTTAAGAACATAGACATAACGCTGCCGAAGAACAGACTTGTCGTCATCTCCGGCCTTTCGGGCTCGGGAAAGAGCAGCCTTGCCTTCGACACGATCTTCGCAGAGGGACAGCGCCGGTACATGGAGTCCCTCTCATCCTATGCGAGGATGTTCCTGGGACGCCTCGAGAAACCGGACCTTGACAGCATAGAGGGACTCAGTCCCGCTATCGCAATAGAGCAGAAATCGACGAACCGCAACCCCCGTTCGACTGTCGGTACTGTCACGGAGATATACGACTACTACAGACTCCTCTGGGCGAGAATCGGAAAGACGTACTGCCCAAGGTGCGGACGCGAGATAGAGGAAGTCACCGTCGACCAGATCATCGACTTCATATTCTCACATCCCGAGGACGGAAAGCTCATCATCCTCTCCCCGATAGCACGCAACAGAAAAGGGGAGTTCAGAGCTGTTCTCGAGGACGCAAAGAAATCGGGATACCTCAAGGCCGAAATCGACGGCAGGATGTACAACCTCGACGAGGAGATTCCTCCTCTCGAGAAGAACATCAAGCACAACGTCTCCATCGTCGTCGACAGAGTCAAGAACAGGAAGGACGCCAGAACACGTATAAGCGAAGCTGTCGAAAAGGCATCACAGATGAGCGGCGGGCTCATCGAGGTGAACTACCTCGACGAAGGAAAGAGAGAGCTCTACAACGAGAAGAACAGCTGCCCCGAGTGCGGAATCGCAATACCGGATCCAGAGCCCAGGCTCTTCTCCTTCAACTCCCCCCTCGGAGCATGCCCGGAGTGCAACGGACTGGGCTACAGGGAGGAGTTCGATGCCGACAAGATCATCCCCGACAGAAGCCTGAGCTATCTCAAGGGTGCAATCCTCACTCACTCTCCGACTGCAAAGACATACCGCAGCGGCCTCGAGGCACTCTTCAGGCACTACAACTTCGATTTCAACACACCGTTCTCGGAGCTTCCCGACTGGTTCATGAACATCATACTCTACGGCGGAGGTGACAAGCTCGACTATTCATATACAGCCTCGTCCTCGACGGGAAAGACCTACGTCCAGCACAAGGAATACGAAGGCATAATTCCAGAACTCACACGGCGCCGCCGTATGACGGAAAGCATGGGGATGATGACCTTCTACGACCAGTACATGAGCGAGATCACGTGTCCGAAGTGCTCGGGCGACAGACTTAAGAAGGAGGCACTCTCGGTCAAGATAAAGGGCCTCAACATAATCGACGCAACGAAGATGAGCGTGAGAGAGTCCATAGACTTCTTCTCCAGCCTTGAACTTACAGAGAACGAGAAGACGATATCGAGTCAGATTCTCAAGGAGATCATGTCACGCCTGACTTTCCTCGACAGGGTGGGACTGGGGTACCTCACGCTCTTCCGCTATGCACAGACGCTCTCGGGAGGAGAGAGCCAGAGAATCAGGCTTGCCACACAGATAGGATCTGCGCTCTCGGGTGTCCTCTACGTCCTTGACGAGCCTTCGATAGGACTTCATCAGCGTGACAACCAGAAACTCATAGACACCCTCAAGAGGCTGAGGGACCTCGGGAACACCGTCCTTGTGGTGGAACACGATGAAGATACGATCCGTCAGGCCGACTGGGTCGTCGACATGGGCCCCGGGGCGGGTGAGAACGGAGGCGAGGTCATTGCAAAGGGAACGCCGGAGGAGATCGAGAAGAACAAAGACTCGATTACCGGACGCTTTTTATCGGGAGACCTCACGATAGATGTTCCCTTAAGGAGACGCTCCGGCAACGGACGGGCCATCTCCGTTACGGGATGCCGCAAGAACAACCTCAGGGATATCGACGTGAGACTGCCTCTGGGGGAGTTCATAGCAATAACAGGTGTTTCGGGGTCGGGAAAATCGACATTCCTCAACGAAATCCTGCAGCCAGCAATCAGGCGTCATCTTATGAAGAAGAAGGAGAAGAAGGACGGCTACAGGGAGATATCGGGACTGGAGAACATCGACAAGCTCGTCGCAATCGACCAGAGCCCGATAGGACGCACTCCGCGCTCAAACCCGGCAACATACATAGATCTCTTCACCCCTATAAGGGAGCTCTTCGCCTCTATGAACGAAGCGAAGGCGAGGGGATATACCTCCGGCCGCTTCTCGTTCAACGTCCCGGGAGGAAGATGCGAGAACTGCTCGGGTGACGGCACGATAAAGATAGAAATGCACTTCCTGTCCGACGTCTACGTCAAGTGCGATGTATGCGGGGGAAAACGTTACAACAGGGAGACGCTCGCCGTCACATACAAGGGGAAGAACATCTCCGATGTACTCGATATGACGGTGAAGGAGGCTTATTCCTTCTTCCAGAACCATACCAAGATAAAGCGCAAGCTTCAGACCCTGATGGATGTCGGACTTGATTACATAAAGCTCGGGCAGAGTGCACTCACGCTCTCGGGAGGAGAGGCTCAGAGGGTGAAGCTGGCACTGGAGCTGAGCAAGGTGCAGACGGGAAAGACGCTCTACATCCTCGACGAGCCGACGACTGGACTGCACTACGCAGACGTCAAGAAACTTCTGGAAGTTCTTTCGAGACTTGTTGACCAGGGGAACACAGTGGTTGTCATCGAACACAACCTCGACGTCATCAAGGAGGCCGACTGGATCATCGACCTCGGACCCGAAGGCGGAGACGGAGGCGGAAGAATAGTAGCATCGGGCACGCCTGAAGAAGTTAGTCTTTCCGAGAAGAGCTATACGGGGTATTATTTAAAGAAGTATCTGACAAAACGGTGAAAAAGAGAGCATTACTGACATTTCTTATATCTATCATTGTACTTCTTCCCCTTGCTGCGGTGAGTGCGGAGACCATATATTACGCCTCCGGGGACCTGCTTTCCTCCATGGCATCATCGCGCGGCCTCTCCACAGACGGAAGCGAGAGCGATATAAGAAGCCGCCTCTACGCCTATTACGGATATGAAGAAGCGTCTGTAAGTCCCGCTGTTTCCCCCTCCGATGACAATGATGAAGGGGAGAGCTACACCCTCACCATAAAGAATGCCGAGACAGTCACATCGACGGAGGGCGTCGTGACGCTCAAGGGCAATGTCTCGATAGATTTCAACTTTTCAGACCAGGCAGCGAAGACGCTGACTGCATCCACCGTCATCGTCGACTCGTCGAAGGCCGTCCTTACGGCAATCGGAGGCGCCGTATATAGAGATTCCGCCGCCGATGCCGCGATAAAGGAGATCGAAGCCGATATCCTGACGGTAAAATGGGAGAAGATGGACATCTTCCTTACAGGAGGATCAACAAATACCGAAAGGGAGAACAGCGAGAAGAAGAAGGTTACATTCTCGACATCGGGCGAACGGCTTTCTTACCTCTCCGAGGGCGCAGTTGTCTTCGACGAAGGCTACATAACATCGAATCCGAAGACGGCGTATTCCTCCATCTCCGCCTCGTCGATCCTCATCCTCCCGGGGGAGGACATGTTCCTCTCCTCTGCCACATTCAACATCGGAAGGGTGCCGATCTTCTACCTGCCGTTCTTCTTCTTCCCCGGAAGCAGGATACTGGGAAATCCTTCCTTCGGTTTTTCCTCCGACAAGGGTGCGTTCGTCAATACGACATTCGAGCTTATCGGGTCATACCCCAAGATCGAGAGTACCGAGGAGGATTCATCATTCTCGTCTCTTCTGAAGAGTACATCAGGAAATGAGAATGTAAGCCCTGACGGCTATTACTACTCTGATACAGAGGAAAAGAGTTCTCTTGCGTCATTTGCAAAAAACACATCCTCATACCTTGCCGTCCTCGTCGACGCCTACAAGGGAGGAACGGATGCTTCCATTCTCAAGAAGGGGGGGATGCACGTCGGAGTCGACTCACTCTTCAACCTCTTCAACAAGACGCTGAAGATTTCATTCTCCGCCGGTGTAGCAACACCGCTTTCGACAGAGAATAAAACACTGAGGTACTACGGCAACGGCTCTCTCTCATATTCGGCAAAGGGCCTGAGTGCAGAGCTGAAGTTCCCGTTCTATTCAGATTCCACCGTTCTCTACCATTATGGAAACAGACTCACGGGCTTCTCATACGGGCCGCTCATGGGCGGGAAGTCGACATTCCCCACAGACTACTCCTCGAGCGGAATCACATCGTTCACACGCCTTCTCAGGCTCAGCTATTCGCTTCCCTCGTCCGTGAAGATCCCCCTTGTCTCGTCATTCTCCATAAAGAATCTCTCGATAGAAGAAAACTGGTCACTCTCGTCATCGACATCGAAATCCGTTCTTTCATCCTATTCGCTTCCTTCTCTCTCCGTCTCCCTCTCAGGTACAGTCTTCTCCTTCGAAACAAAGACAAAGTCAGAGGAGAAAGAAGAAACAAAGACAGAACAGGCGCCTCTGGAAAAGGACGAAAGCGGGAAGGAAGGGGAGACTGAGGAGGAAGTGAAGGAAGAGGAGAGGGTCGACATTCTCCTGATCTCCCCGTACGAAAAGAAGAGTGCAGAAACACAGAGTACATCCTCCTCTTCATCTACAACAGGGAGTAAGTTATCTCTTTCATATACAGTGACCGAGGACTTCAGCCGTAAGATCAACAACAATACGGCAACGGAGACGAAGAAGGACGGGAAGACGACGTCCACCTTCTACTCGCGCCTGACGGCAGAGGCCAATGTCGGCACTATCATCACGTTCTCGAATGTCTTCACGAATTCACTCGGTTACACCGACACCTCCGACTACGTCAATTCATCATGGACGAAGAAGCTTGTTTCGACGCCTCTCGATACGCTGAAGATCTCTGTTCCTTATATAGGATTGACATACAATCTCTCGCTCAAGCCCTTCGACTATACAGAGGAGGAGAAGAAGGAAAGTGAGAAGAGTGTGACATTTTCATCCTTCGAGTTCACAAAAGACTATGTGAAGACCCACTCTTTATCCCTGGGAAAGTCTCTTTCCACAACAGCGGGTACATTCAGCGCCGACATATCTTATATCCTGCCGCCGCTGGATGGAAGCATAACGCCCTCACTCAAATGGAGCGGGTGGGGCGTCACGACGACTCTGAGCCTCCTTTTCAAGGAAGACGGGGACAGGTTCAGAAGCGACAAGCTTAAATTGGACGCCGCATGGTCATGGACGTACATCAATTTCTCGTCGTCTCTTGCGTACCAGACGAAGGACTATGACCAAGACGATTTCTGGATGCCGTTCACACTCTCGTCGACATTGAGGATAAAGAGCCCGGACAGCAAGTATTATGCCGAGGGAAAGATTACGGGAGACGGCTCGAAGGACGGTTTTCTGTCCTCCGCCACCGCGACGCTGAAAATGGACGAGGTGACGGCCGTACTCAACTTCACGAATACCGACGCCGTACTCGTATTCGACTCAGTGAACATCCGTACAAACCTTTCCTCCAGATCCTTCCAGCTCTGGAAGGGCAGGTTCTACTGCGCGTTCGCACTTGACAGCACTCTCTTTCTTTCACATACCGACAGATCCCGCTCATACTTCACAATCACTCCTTCAGTGACGCTGTCTCTTGCCGAGTTCGCCGATGTTAAATTTTCATTCAAGAGCCAGAACAACAAGCTCGGATCCTATTACGACGACTCCGTCTTTTCCTTCAGGGAGATGTGGTCAGACCTCATGAGAAGCTTCGACTTCTTCGGAGACGGCAGACGCAATACAAACTTCGTCCTCCAGAGTGTCTCTGTCGACGTCGTCCACTACATGGAGGACTGGAACCTCAACTTCTCCTATTCGACTTCCTTCCGAAAAAGCACTGAAGGAGGAAAAACCATCTATACACTTCAGCCGAGTTTCTCTGTATACTTGGCATGGAATACAATGCCGGACCTCAAGGTCGATGAAAAATGGACTAAGGAGAACGGCTCCACCTGGACGAGGAAATAAGTGGCAGAAACATATATTTTCAATGAAGAGAACGCCTTTCTCATACTCGGTCCCAACGACCGCAATCTTTCATACCTCGAGCTGATCCTCGGCTCCGACCTTACTGTGAAGGGCAACACACTGACACTGTGGAGAAACAACAGCGCGTTCATCCCTCTTATGAAGGCTCTTGAAGAAGCTGCAGCGGAGCGCGGAGCCCTCTCAGAGGGTGAGATCTACATGGAGTTCCAGTCAGTCAAGGCTTCTGTCGAAGAGGAGGATAAGGAAGAGGAGAAGAATGACAAGAAGGGAAGGCAGTACATATCCGTACTGGGGAAGACGGTATGGCCCAAGACCAAGGTGCAGAAGGATTTCATCTCCTCTCTCTTCTCCAGTCAGCTCATATTCGCTTCCGGTCCCGCAGGCTCGGGTAAGACATTCCTCTCTGTCGCATTCGCCCTCGAAGAGGTCTTCTCCGGACGGCGCAACAAGATTGTCCTTACACGGCCCGTCGTAGAAGCGGGGGAGTCACTGGGATTTCTTCCCGGCGATTTATCGCAGAAGCTCAACCCCTACCTCCGGCCCCTCTATGACGCAATGGACAACCTTCTCAATCCGCAGCAGATAAAAAGACTCGAAGAGAACGGCACTATAGAGATAGCGCCTCTTGCATACATGAGGGGACGCAGTCTCAACAACAGTGTCGTCATACTCGACGAAGCTCAGAATACGACGAAGGGACAGATGAAGATGTTCCTGACACGCATCGGAGAATCGAGTACGGCGATAGTCAACGGAGACCCGACGCAGATCGACCTTCCGAAGAAAAACGAGAGCGGATTTACCGAGGCCATCGAAATTCTGGATGGAATAGAAGGGCTCTCTGTGGTAAGATTCACCCATCGGGACACTGTCCGCTCGCGTCTTGTGAGGGACATAGTGAAGGCATATTCTCTGGAGGAGAAGGATTGATGAGCAGGAATGACAGAAAGAAGAGGGTCGACTTCAAAGCTTTCTCGAAGGGAGAGATGACATACTTCGTCATCCTCATGCTCCTGACACTCCTCCTCGGCGCCGCCATCCCGCCCCTTCTTTCATCGAATATGCTCTTCTCGATAAGAACAAGCAGGACATACCAGGCCAACGAGCTCAGCGACGAGGATCTTCTCTCACCGATATCCTTCTCGTACATCGACGAAGAAAAGACGGAGGAGAAGAGGAGCGAGGCCGCAGCCTCAATAGCTCCGTATTTCACATATTCCTATACAGCATCGCTGACTATGAGCGAAAAGGCACAGATGGTCTACGACTATCTTGTAAACCACAAGGAGATAACGGACGAGTCGCTCTCCGTCATCAGCTCCATGCTCGACAAGCTCAGCAACGAGGGCGCATATTCGTCCTACGCATCGATCATCCGCGAGACTGTCAACCACTTCATCCGGGAAGGAATATTCTCCTACGAGGAGATAGCATACCTCATCGAGAAGAGGGAGACAAAGCTATATGTAAACGAATCTGCGGAGCTTCCATATACTTTCTCGGGAGAAACGAGACTGGTGGACGATGTGCTTACCGACAACTCGGCATTCCCGCTTATCTACCAGTGGCTTGTCACGAGCTACAATGAGGCCGACTCCCTCGAACTCCAGGTCATTGCAGAGATCGCCCAGGAGATAATCCAGGCCAACATCTTCTATGACGAGGTCTATACGGAGAGTCAGAGAGAGGCGGCAAGGAAGATGGTCGAGCCTGTCGTAATCAATATAGAGAAGGGTGACTACATACTCAAGACAGATACTCTTGTCACTGCTGATCAGCTCTATACACTTTCCGTACTTAATTCTAAACGTGTCATCAGCATGTCCTTCCTCTCGGCACTACCGAGAATGCTTCTCGTTGTTTTCGTCCTCGGTGTCTGGTTCTACTTCTCAGTCGGCCTCATCCAGTACGAATACAGAAAGGCGCAGTACACGAACATATCGCTCACGCTGATGGCGGCATCCCTCATAATAGGTTTCTTCTGTGCATGGAAGATAATCTCCTACAACTTTTATTCCTTCGATGCTCTTCTGCCTTTCCTTATCTGCGGCATGATCGGTGTATCGATAACAAACAGCATTCCATACGGCATGTCGAACATACTCGCACTCGCCGTCATGTACACCCTCTGGCCTAATTCGACCTTCTCCTCGATTCTCTACTTCGTATTGTGCGGGCTGGTCATCTGTATAATG
Organism: Lachnospiraceae bacterium; assembly: GCA_963610485.1. Classification (GTDB taxonomy): domain Bacteria; phylum Spirochaetota; class Spirochaetia; order Sphaerochaetales; family Sphaerochaetaceae; genus Ornithospirochaeta. The sequence goes on along the minus strand of CAVDOI010000029.1, from coordinate 1,561 downwards.
ACACTCAGGAACAGAGGCCGCTACGATACGATCTCCTCATGCTTCAAGTGCTGCGGAATCCTGGTCGTAATAACGCTGCTGTTCTCGCTCCAGAACTCGAACAAGGTCCTTGAGATTCTTTTCTCATGTGCGGCAATCGTCCTCAATACAATCTTTGCATTCATATTGTATTCTGTTCTGCTTCCGATTCTCGAGAAGATCTTCAATATTCCCACAAAGCAGAGGCTCATCGAGCTCGCGTTCACCGACAATGCAATTCTCAATCAGCTCAGCCAGGTCGCACAGGGGACATACAACCACGTAAAGAACGTTGCGGATCTTGCCTACGTCGCGGCACTTGCCATCGGATGCAATGCCGAACTTGCCCTCGTAGGTGCGAGGTACCACGACATAGGAAAGATGGTCCACCCCGAATACTTCATCGAGAACCAGAACGAAAAAAACGCCCATGACCAGATTTCCTCCCAGCTCTCGCGTTCAATCATAAAGTCTCATGTCAGACTCGGTACCGAGAAGGGTAAGGATATAGGGCTGCCGAGGGAGGTGATCGACATAATCGGCGAACACCACGGCAACGACATCATCAAATACTTCTACAACGAAGCCGTGAAGAACGCCGGGGAGAAGGACATCGTCGTCAAGGAAGACTTCATGTACGACGGCAATCCGCCGTCGACGAAGGAGAGTGCAATCGTCATGCTTGCCGACTGCGTCGAAGCTGCGACAAGAACCATCAAGAAGCCGAACCACCAGAAATACGAGAAGTTCATCAACTCCATCGTTTCCGAGAAGATATCACACGGGCAGCTGGACAACTCGGGACTCACGATGACTGAACTCAAGACGATAAAGGAGGCTTTCATAACTCCTCTTATCGGACGCGACCATCACAGAATCAGCTACGACAACGATCAGGACAAGGATTGATATGTATACCGTTGAACCAGAAGACTTTCCTTATATGGAAGAGGTAAAAAGGAATCTTGATTCCTTTCTTGATTATTTCGACGAGAAGGGAGACTTCTCCGTAACATTTGTCTCTGATGACGAGATACGTTCTCTCAACAGGGAGTACAGGGACATAGACTCTCCGACCGACATACTCACATTCAGACTTGCCGACGGGGACGACGACTTCCCGCTTCTCTCCGGCGAAGAGAACGACGAGCTCGGTGACATATTCATATCTCTCGAAAGTTGCAGACGTAATGCCGACGATTTCAGCGTCGACTGGAAGGATGAACTGAGGCGCCTTCTTCTCCACGGCCTCATGCATCTCAGAGGCTGGGACCACAGCACGAACGACTTCTCCTCCGAGCCCATGCTCATCGAGCAGGAGAAGATTCTCAAAGCAGTCAGATAAACAGGTCTGTTTATATTTGTCACAGAATGGAAAATACCCGAAAGTGTCACTTTTCTGGCCACTTTTAACATTTCATCCCTGCTATTCTCATAATAAGGTACACCCGTGGCGGTGGACGGTTGGCCCTCGATATTCATTTTTCCGGATATCGGGAGGCGTTGCCTTCAGATTCGTAGTTCAAAACTAAGGAAAAGGAGG
>CAVDOI010000028.1:0-19949 GCA_963610485.1 Lachnospiraceae bacterium | reverse complement strand
GAATACACGTCCATGTATCCGGGATGGATAAGGTCCCCCGGGACACGAAGTGCCTCTTCGTCTCGAACCACAGATCGAACTACGATCCCATCATCACATGGTATGTATTCAAAAGCTGGCATCTTGCATACATCTCGAAGAAGGAGAACTTCTCGATTCCCATATTCGGCCGCATAATCCGTAAGTGCTGTTTCATGGCGATTGACCGTAAGAACATAAGAAACGCGGTTCCTACGATAAGGAAGGCCGGAGAACTCCTCAAAGAGAGGGAGGTCTCCATAGGAGTCTACCCCGAGGGAACGAGAAGCCGGACGGGAGAACTTCTTCCATTCCACGACTGCGTCTTCAAGATAGCCCTCTTCGGAGAGGCGCCCGTAGTCGTCATGGCCCTCAGCGGTACGGAGAACATATTCAGGAACATAAAGAGACTACGCCGCTCCGATGTGAATCTGGATGTCCTCGAAGTCATTCCACCCTCCCGTGTCAGTGTGATGAAGACAAGCGAGATCGGGGGAGAGGTGAGATTGTTGATTGAAAAAGACTTAAAAGCAGCAGGAGAGATAAAATGAGCAGAAGTTACCTATTCTGGAATTCACAGTCGGGAAAGAGAAACAGGGATGCGCTCGAGGCGCTGAAGGCAAAGCTCGATGACGACGAGCTGGACACAGTCGATGTCATCGGTTTTCCCGGCTACAGGGAATATCTTTCGGACATTCAGAGCGACGACAGGATCTACCTTATCGGAGGAGACGGGACACTGAACCGCTTCGTCAACGAGACCGACGGCATGAACCTTGCGAACGAGGTCTATTATTACCCCGCGGGAACGGGAAACGACTTTCTGAAGGACATTGAAAAGAGCGAGGCGGATGCTCCCGTCAGAATCAACAGGTACCTCGAAAATCTTCCTTTCGTGGAGATTAACGGCAAGAAGTACCGCTTCCTCAACGGAGTCGGGTACGGCATCGACGGCTACTGCTGCGAAGTGGGTGACAGGATGAAGGCCGAGGGCAGGGAGAACATCAACTATACGGCAATCGCAATAAAGGGACTTCTCTTCCACTACCGTCCCACATCATGCGTGATTACTGTCGACGGAAAGAGATATGAATATAAGAAGGTATGGCTCTGTCCGACTATGAACGGACGCTACTACGGCGGCGGCATGATGGCGGCTCCCGGCCAGGACAGACTCAATAAGGATGGAACGCTCTCTGCAATGCTCTTCTACGGGAAGGGCAGGCTGGGAACACTCATGGCATTTCCTTCGATCTTCAAGGGTGAACACATCGCCCATAAGAACATGGTTGCCATCCACACCGGACGTGACATCACAGTCGAGTTCGATGCTCCGACGCCGCTCCAGATAGACGGCGAGACAATCCTCGGCGTTACGAAATACAGGGCATACAGCTCGAGATAGACAGGATGAGAGCCTCTCCGGAGGCTCTTTCATAGAAGATTGAAATGGACATTACGGAAGAATTCGGTTTTCTCAAGTATTATATCGGAAAGAAACTGACGGGAGTGGAGACAACGCCGTACTGGTCGGAGAAGAAGCGCCTCACGAGCAGCAACACCGTCATCATACACACAAATGCGGGGCCGCTCTACTTTTCGTGTTCTCCTCATCAGGCGGACCTCTTTTACGAGGAGAACGAGGATGTCCTCTTCACGGTCAGCGAGCAAAGGGGCGAAATAGAGTATTCATCCCTTGACGACATCCCCCTCGGGATGGAGAAGAGGAACGAGACCATCATCGACATAAGCCTCGTGTATGACGAAGTGTCAGCCCTGAAGAAAAGCGACAGCGACAAGATTCTCACCTATCCTGTGGCCGTCACTATCACTACATGTGACTCTGTAACCGGGATATGGCGCGACAGCATGGATGTATCTCTTATAGGTTACGAGGGAGAGTGTATGACTGGGAACAGACTCTGGCCGGTCGACGAGCTCTGGGGGGACTACTTCGGCGTTCCGCCCTTCAGTGTGAAAAGAACCGACTACAGCTATTATGAAGAAGGGCCGGTATATTCTGAAGAGAAGAAATTCTTCCCGTCGTCCGACGGCGCCCGGCCTGACGATTCTCTTTGAACGAGGCGCTCTCCGGCCCGCTCTCAACACACTCGGGTGACGAGTGTATCCTCCACACAACTGCAGATGATTGCCCAGGCGGCTGTGATTGTGTTCAGTTACGATACCGGAATGTACTACAAAAATACTACAGAAAATTCTTGAAGTTGGACTGTAGTAGAAATTGTAGTTGGATTGTAGTGAAAAATGAAGTACTTCAAAAAGAGGGGGCTGTCGTGGTTCTGGAAGAGATTGTCAAAATAAATGTACGGGAATCGCTGAATCCCGGAATGAAGGTCAGACTTGACCGCAGCGACACTCTCGGATGGCTGAAGACCATTGCAGGCTTTGCCAACGCCGGGGGCGGCGATATGTTCATCGGTGTTGAGGACAGGACAAGAAGATTCTCAGCTACTGCGCCCCTCAGGCCCGTGAGGCCGGCGAGACAGCATCATACCTCGGTATAAACGACTCCAGTTATTTCAGAAAGAACATCATCGGAGAACTCTGCAGGAAGGGATATCTTGTGGATGTGAGTTCAAAGAATCCCAGATTCTACAGAACCAGTGATGATATCATATACGACGGGAAGCAGTAGAGTTACATGAAGATTGAGAAGAGGATGAAGAGGACGGCATGGGGAAGGGCGAGAAGTGCGTACTTCTTCACCATCTCCTTCTTTTCATCCTTTGTCTCTCTTATTGCGTACAGGAGCGGCAGCGAAAACGATATTACAACCGACGGCAGCGTGGCTGTTGTACTGCCGCCCTCTGCCAGACCGCCGAGGCGCGTGAAGACGATTGATACAAGAGCTGTCAGAACCCTGTTTTCTCTGAGTGCGGTCTTTCCGAGTGTATAACCCGAAATCATGAAGAGAATAAGAGTCGCCGCTACGCCCCAGTTCATTTCTCTGTATATCCTTCTGTCGAGAAAAAGCAATGCAAGAGCCGTGACGAGAAGTAGGTCTATCGTATTGAATCTTCTTCCGAAGAGGACGACGAGGAAGAATGCCAGGTAGAGTATCCTCATGCCGCGTCTCTCCCTGTCCCAGTAGTCTTCGTTCTCTATGTGGAGGTAAATCTCGTCACCCTTTGTCTTCCGGAAGACTATGAATGCCTCTACGGCGAAAACCCCGAGGGAGGCAGAGAACGGGGGAAGAAGCTCCTTCATATATGATGAATAGCTTACGCCGCTCTCGAGGAAGAGATAGAGATTTGCCTCGCTGAAGGGCGTGAAGAGCGTCGTGATGACAGAAAGCAGCGTGATGAGCGCCGTCGTAACTGCCGTATATTTCTTCTTTTCGCTTTCTTCAAGGAGCCTTATTGTAAACGGAACCATGACGGCGACGACAATGAAGGGGAAGAAGAAAAGCGAGAGCACAAAGGTCGAGAGGAGGAGAAGGAAGAACATGAAGGGCGTCGAACGCACGCTGTTGAGAACGCGGAAGACGGGAAGCGCGATCTTCTCCCTCTTCAATCCCTCCTCGATGAGGAGGAGCATGAAGATATATGCTGCAGTCCTCCATGGAAATGATACTATCTCATCCCCTGTGAGAGGGTGTATGCATAGAGAGACGACAGCAAGAATAAGATAGAGGGCGGTGAACCAGTACTTCCTGATTTCAGCTTTCATCAGTCTCGTCCTTTCCGCTTCCGATCTCCTCGCCCCTTGCGTTGAAGGTATATACGACGGTCTCCTTTACGGCCTCCTCGATGAGAGGATCCATATTGAGAGAAAAGTAGTGCTCCCTTGTCGTATTCTTGTCGGGCCTTGTCACGGGGTGTCTGGGTGAGAAGACGACACAGCAGTCCTCGTAGGGGAGAATCGAGGTATCGTAAGTGCCGATTTTCTTCGCCTTCTCGATGATCTCCTCCTTGTCCATACCGCATAAGGGCCTCAGAACAAGCATGTCGGTCATGCTGTCGGTGAATGCCATTGCGTCGAGCGTCTGTGAGGCAACCTGGGAGACGGCCTCTCCAGTGACGACGGCCTCGTCATATGCCGAAGCGGAAAGACGCTCAGCCACTTTCAGCATGGCGGCCCTGAACATCAGCGTAGCCTCCTCTTCGACGGCGTTGTCCCTGATGTACTCCTGTCCCTTCGTGAACGGGACTACGAAGAGCCTTGTTCCCTGAAGATAGGGAGCTATGAGGGAGGCAAGCTTCTTCACTTTCTCGAGAGCCATTTCGGAAGTGTAGGGGTAGGCATGGAAATAGCAGCAGTCGAGCTTCATGCCGCGTTTTGCCATCATGACACCGGCAACGGGGCTGTCTATGCCGCCCGAGAGCAGAAGCATCCCGCGTCCCGCTGTAGAAACGGGAAGTCCTCCGCATCCCTTTTCCGAGTGTGTGTATATATAACACTCGTTTCTGATCTCGACAGTGATTGTGTAGTCGGGCTTCTTGAGATTGACGGTGAGGGAGGGGTAGTGTTTCTCGACGACGTCGGCCACGCGGCATGCAACCTCGAGAGAGGAAAGTGGGTATGTCTTGTCCTCCCTTCTGACTTCGACCTTGAAGGATCCCGATTCTCCGAAGGGATTGGAGGAAAGTATTTCGTCTGCCTTTTTAAGTATTGTTTCGATGTCCTTGTCGTCACATCGGAAGGACGGCGCCCATCCGGTAATACCGAATGTCGTGTCGAGAGCCTTCTCGATTCTCTCCTTCGGACAGGCCTCGTCGACATAGAGGAATACTCTCCCCTTTGTCTTGTCCATAGTGCATTCATAGGGCTTTATCTTACCCCTGATATTGGCTCTGAGACGGCGCTCGAACATTATTCTGTTGCCGCCCTTGAGTGCTATTTCACCTTCTTTTATCAGATACTGGTGCTTTGCCATCCATTAGTTCTCCAAATGCCTTCACGAGCGCTTCGGCGTCGCTGAGGCTTGTATCTTTCGAAAGGCTTATTCTCACAGCCTTTCCTGCTCTTCTGTTGTTGATTCCCATTGCTTCGAGGATCCCCTCGCTCTTTCCCTTCCTGTTGTTCGAACATGCCGAGCCCGAGGATACGCAGAAGCCCTTGTCCATGAGCATGCGCGTGAAGACCTCGGAGGGAAGGGGGCCCTCGACCGAGAGGATATAAGGTGACGAGTTCTCAGGTGAGAATATGCTGATTCCCATCTTCTCGAGGTTCGTCTTTATGTAGGCTTTGATCTCTCCCGCCTTTCTTTCTCTCTCCTCTCTGTCCTTCATCCACTCTGAAAGTGCGGTCTCGAAAGCAGCTATTGCGGGAAGATTCTCCGTGCCGCCTCTTCTTCCGCCTTCCTGTCCTCCCGCCGGAGCAAGAGGCCTTACAATGGAGGGATTCTTCACGTAGAGCATACCGATGCCCCTCGGGCCGTTTATCTTGTGTGCCGAGAAGGATGCTCCGTCGACGTCCCATTTTCTGAGCTCGAGTCCCGTCTTTCCGAGAGCCTGGACAGAGTCGGAGAAGAAGAGAATCTTATGACCGTGTTCCTTCTCGTATTCCCTGACAGTCCCGACAAGCTTTTCGACAGGCTCTATTGCACCCGTGACATTGTTGACGCTCATAATGAAGACGGCCTTCGTATCGGGAGTGAGGGCTTCTCCGAGCTCTTGAGGAGATACGAAGCCTCCCTTTGCGCGTATTTTCACCACGTTCCATCCCGACTTTTCAAGGAACTTCGCCCAGCTCGATACCGCTTCATGCTCGATGCGCGACATAACGACGGTTCCCTTTTCAAGCCAGAGAAGCGACTCTACAAAGAGTGCGACGGCTTCCGTTGCTCCGCTTGTGAAGATTATGTTCTCCTTTCCGACTCCGAGAAGCGAAGCCACGCTCTCCCTCTTCTCCTCGAGAAGGGCTTTCGCCTTAGAGCCGAGGCGGTGGTTTGATGAGGGGTTGCCGTAAACCTCCCTCGAGACTCTTTCATACTCCTCGAGGGCCCTTGTAGAGACGGGCGTTGTGGCTGCATTGTCGAAATAGAAATCCATAGCAATGATTTTTCCCTTTATCGGGCCTTTGGTCTATAGCTTATCGCCTTTGATATTGGAAGAATGGAAGGAAATAATTAAACTACGGCCATGAGAAAGCTGTTCGATACAACACTGGGTGACGGCATCGTCACATCACTCTTCATCACCTCGTCTCCCGCATCCATTAAGGAGCGCATGGAAAAAGTCGATTCATTCATCATCGTCGCAGACGAGAATACGCTACTGTATTCTCCGTTTCCGGAGAAGACATTGGTTCTCGAGAGCGGGGAGGACCACAAGACAATGGAGAGCCTCGAGAGAATACTGACATTCGCGCTCTCATCCGGACTCGGACGCGACAGCTTCTTCGTCGCACTCGGAGGCGGTGTCGTCTGTGACATGACGGCCCTCGCAGCGTCCCTCTACATGAGGGGCTGCCGTCTCATCCTCTGTCCGACGACGCTTTTATGCATGGTCGATGCAACGCTTGGGGGAAAGACAGCCATCGACTACATGGGGACGAAGAACCTCATAGGTTCCTTCTATCCCGCCGATGAGGTGATAATCCCGGCATACACACTTTCATCGCTTCCGGAAAGCGAGTTCATGTCGGGAATGGGTGAGGTTGTGAAGCATGCGCTTCTCTCCTCAGACAACAACCTCTACGACTTTCTCATCGAGAACAGGGACAGGATACTTGATAAGGACAACACAGCGCTTGAAAGACTTCTCGAGCTTTCGCTTCTCGTGAAGAAGGATTACATCGAGCGGGATCCGAAGGAGACGAAGGGCATAAGAAGCGTCCTCAACTTCGGCCATACATTCGGCCACGCCCTCGAGAGCGTCACGAACTACACTGTCAGCCACGGCCTTGCCGTCGTATGGGGTATGAAGAAGGCGCTCACGGCAGGACTGCTCCTTAACATAACCCCTCAGGACTTCTACCTCTGGGCTGTCAACCTAATTGCGTCATTCCCCTTCGAGAGTTCATTCAAAGTGGACAGGAAGGATTACACGGCCTTCCTCGAAGCTACGAAGAAGGACAAGAAGAAAAAGGGCGGAAGAACGAACTTCGTTCTCCTCAGGGAAAGGGGAGAGGCAGTATTGAAACCCCTTGAAGATGATCAGATACTCGCGCTTCTTGTGTAGGATTGTCACTGTACATCCATGATGATTTCCTTTTGTGCAGGGAAGATAAACATTTTATGTTTTCCTTGCCCGCATTCCTCTGCGGCGTTAATATAGTCCCATGGCCTGTATTCTTCTCTTCATCATAGGATTCTTCTCATCATTCCTGCAGGGTTCCATAGGCTTCGGTGCGGCGGTCGTGATGATAAATGTGATTCCCTTCATCCTCCCGCCGTCGGTGACTGTTGTCATAACGCAGGGGGCATGCATCATATTCCCGCTCTACATCGTGTTCAGATCCTGGAGAAAGATAAGAGTCGATGTCCTTATCCCGCTTCTCATTCCCTGTCTTATCTTTACTGTCATAGCGACAAGGCTTTCGGTCGGACTCGATACATCGACGATGAAACTGATGCTCGGCATCCTCTTCGTCCTCCTCTCGGTCTACTTCTCGTTCCTTGCAGAAAGAATCTCAATAAAGCCTACGAAGTTCAACGCCGCACTTGCCGGCTCAGTCAGCGGCGTTCTCGGCGGGATGTTCGTTGCAGGAGGACCTCCTGCAGTTCTCTATCTGGCGCCCGCACTCAGTGACGACAGGGAGGAATACGTAGTGACGACACAGGTCTACTTCATTGCGATGAACACCCTGAGTCTCCTGACCCGTGTGCTTTCGAATGCCGTATCTGCAACGGACCTCCCGTTTATGGCATGCCTGACGGCAGGAGCTTTAGGCGGTGTCTACACAGGAACGAAGGCGATGAAGAAGATTAACGGCACTCTCCTCAAGAGGTTCATCTATGCCTTCGTAGGCATAAACGGGATAGTGATGATCCTTAATGAAGTCCTTTGAAGAAAGGGCGGCATGAAGACCACACCGCCCGAGGATTTTAGTGACTGAGGAAGACCAGAGTCTTTTCGTCCATCAGGATTGAGACTTTGTCTCCTGTTGAGTAGAGGATCATGTCGGGTTTGAAGTCGACTGTCGCCTTGATGAGTTTTCCGCCTGCCATGAGTTCGTAGTCAATATGGCTGCCGACGAAGACGGCGCTCTTCACTTCGGCCTTGACCGCATATTCGTCTTTTTTCCCGACAGCTATGTTCTCCGGCCTTACGACGAGGATTGCCTTGTCTCCCGAGGAGAAAGACTCACGTGTTTTTCCTTTGACTGTGTCGCCCGTCGGAAGGGTTGCCGTGATTTCTCCGTCGTTGAAGTTGTTGACTGTACATTCGATTGTATTCGCCTGACCGATGAAATCTGCAACGAATGCTGAAGAGGGAGACGAATAGATTTCCTGAGGTGTCCCGATCTGCTCGACCTTTCCCCTGCTCATGACCATGATCCTGTCAGATACCGTCAGGGCCTCCGCCTGATCGTGTGTTACGTAGAGACATGTGATACCGAGTTTCTTCTGGATCCTTCTGATCTCCGTCCTCATGTGTATTCTGAGTTTTGCATCGAGGTTGGAGAGGGGTTCGTCCATCAGAAGAAGGGCAGGGTCCATTACGATGACACGTGCCAGTGCTACTCTCTGCTGTTCTCCTCCGCTGAGCTCGTTGGGATATTTGTTCTCCGTTCCGGTGAGACTTACGAGTGCGAGGGCCTCTTCGACCTTTTTCTTTATATCGGAAGGATTCTCCTTTCTCGCCTTCAGTCCGTATGCAACATTGTTGTATATAGTCATATGGGGGAAGAGGGCGTAGTTCTGGAAGACGAATCCGATTCCCCTCTTGTTGACGGGGACGTTCGTCATGTCACGTCCGCCGAATGTGATGCTTCCGGAAGTCGGACGTTCGAAGCCGGCTATCATTCTGAGGGTTGTCGTCTTTCCGCAGCCGGAAGGGCCGAGGAAGGTGACGAGTTCACCTTTCTCGACACTGAGTGTGGTATCATCGACGGCTGTGAGCTTCATGCCGTCCTTTTCGAATACTTTCTTAACGTTATTTAATTCAAGTGCTATTTCCTTCATATCTTATCTCTTCTTTTCAGCGCCCGAGCTGAACTGTCTGGTATATAGATGCATTGCAAGCGCGATGAGGCCGTCAGCTGCAAAGACGAAAACAATCAGGACTATCGAGAACGCGCATGCCTGCGGGAACTGAAGTTCCGTCATGCTTTCAAGAATTCTTGTAGTGAGCAGCGTCCAGCGTGCCGAGACAAGGAATATCGTGGCGCTGATGGCTGTCATACTGTGGATGAAAAGGTATCTCATGCCTGTGAGTACCGCAGGAATGATCAGAGGTATGGTAACCTTGGCGAATGTCCGCACAGGACTTGCCCCGAGGCTCTCTGATGCCTCCTCAATCGACGGGTCGATCTGCTTGAGCGACGCCATTACCGATCTGATTCCGGTTGCATAGTAACGGAAGACGTAAGCTGCGACGAGGATGGTGAGGGTACCCGTGAGGATTATCGGTTTCTTGTTGAATGCGATGATGTAAGCAATACCGACAACTGTTCCCGGAAGGGCGTAGTTGAGGATTGCCGAGAAGTCGAAGAACCTTCTGAGCGGGAACTCCTTTCTCTGTACGATGTAGCCGATGACGACGCCGAGGACGCCTCCGATCAGGGTGGACAGAACGGCTATCTTCAGCGTATCGGAAATAGCCTTCTTTCCTCGTTTGAAGACGTAGGCGTAATGGTCGAATGTTATGGTTTCGTTTATCCCCCATACCTTCACGAGGGATCCCTTGAGAATTATGTAGTAGAGGTAGATTACGAATGCGAGTACCGCTGCTGAAATAATAGTGCAGAGAACCTTCACGATGACGGGGAGAGGACTGAATACAGACTGGTGTCCGCTCTTTCCCGATACTGTGACATAGCTCTTCTTTCCGACGAGGAACTGCTGGAAGAAGAAGACGAGAACGGCAGGAATGAGCAGCAGTAGCGAGAGCGCGCTTCCGCCGTTGATGTCGAACTTTCCTGTAATCTGGAGGTAAGCCTGTGTCGGAAGAACGGGGAATGTATGGCTTCCCAGGATAAGAGGCGTTGCAAAGTCAGCCAGCGATGATCCGAAGAGAAGCAGGAACGAGTTTGCGACTGCCGGCATGCTCAGCGGGAATGTGACAGTCCTGAGGATTCTGCTGTTCTCCGCTCCGAGGGAGAGCGCGGCATCATCGAGGCTCGAACTCATGGTGTTCAGTATTGCTGATATCACCATATATGATACGGGAAAGTATGTCAGCGTTTCCGCTATGAACGTCCCCGTGAAACCGTATATGTTGAAATTTGGTATATTCAGAAGCTTCAGAAGCGTTCCGTTGGGACCGAGCGCCATTGAAAGCGATATTGACGATGTGAACGGTGGTGATATCAAGGGAAGCATCGTTACTGCATTGATGACCACCTTAAGCCATGACGGCATGTTCATTCTGTTGACGAAGAGAGCAAGTATGTAGCCCAGAAGAGTACCGGAGACAGCCACGAAGACCGCCAGATAGAGTGAGTTCCACAGACTCTTGAGATTGTTCCTGCTCAGATAATTCTTCTTTATCATCTCTATCGAGAATTCTCCGTTCTTGAAGAATGCCGCGATGAGGAGCTTTATGACAGGGTAGAAGATGAATAGTGCAAAACATAACCAGATGATGGTCAGTGCACAGAAGAGGGTCGGATCACGTTTTATTAGAAGGGATTTCCCCGGGCCCTTTGTTTGATTGCTTTTCATAATTTTCCAGTTGTTGTGATAAGAGACTGCATAAAGGGGAGGCGGACCTCCCCTTTTGATGAAGGTATGTGTCAGTTTGCGATGACTTCATTTTCCCATCTTTCGATGAATCTTGCTCTGTTTTCACCCTTCCAGACAGAAGACGATTCGATGAGAGGAATCTTCGACATGTCGAGAGCTTCGAGCTTGACTTCGACATCGGGTCTTGTAGGAACGTAGCAGATGTCGTTTTCCATCATGAAGTCTCCGAGAGCCTTCGAGGAAGCCCAGTCCATGAGAGCCTTTGCAGCTTCGGGGTGCTTGCATCCGTTTACGATACCGCAGCCTTCGACGCCGTATGTGACACCTTCCTTAGGATAGGAGATTACGAGCGGATAGCCCTGGAGAACGATGTCGAGAGCATCTACGAGGTAGAAGATGCCGCTTGCTGCCTGTCCGTTGGCAATCGGAAGTGCTCCGCCTGCGCCGCTCTTCGTGTAGAGCTGGACGTTCTTGTTCATCTTCTTCTGAAGATCGAATGCTTCATCTTCGCCGAGTCCGAGTACCATTGCATAGATTCTCTCTGTTGCTGTTCCGCTTGTCCTAGCGTCAGCCATCTGGAGTCCGTTTACATATGCCGGATCGAGAAGATCATACCAGCTTTCCGGAGCAGAGAGGTTGTTCTTTGCAAGGAAGTCTGTATTTGTGAGGATACAGAGAGGGATGAGGCCGATTCCTGTCCAGTAGTGATCCGGGCTCTGGTAGTTAGCCGGGATCTTGTCTGCTTCTTTCGGCGTATACTGAACGAAGATGCCTTCGTCTACACATGCGTCATATGTGTCGGACGGACCGCCCCAGAGACAGTCGACCTGCGGGTTGTCCTTTTCTGCGATGAGTCTGGAGAGTGCCTCTCCGGAGCTGAGACGGACGAAGTTGACCTTGATTCCGGTGTCCTTTGTAAACTGTTCGAATACCTGTGTTGCATACTTTTCAGGCATGATCGAATAGACGTCGAGAGTATCCTCGACCTTCTTGGTTTCCGATGCTCCCTGAGCAAACACGGAGAGTGCTGCGAGCATGCAGAGAACGATGATAAATCCTTTTTTCACCTTTTTCCTCCTAAGATAAAAATGAATTACTCAGACTATAGCACTTTTTCCCGGGTATTTGTAAAAAAGCGTGATAATTTTAAATAAAAAAGAACTCAAAAAACTCTCTGCATAAGAAGACTCTTGAATCAGGAATAGAGCGAATCAAGTGTGAGCAGTACTACGTCGGTATCGTCAATATCGTCAAACCAGTCGGTGTACCCGGAAAGTGAGAAGAGAAGATATTTCGTAACCCTGTACTCCTTAGATATTGTGCGGGAACGCCTTATGAGGGTTTCATATACCCCACTGTCAATCTTTACATTCTTGAACTTGCATTCCCCTATGACGGCTTTCCTGTCCTTTTCTGATATACCGACGACGTCGATATCTGCAGACTGCACCTTTATCCCTTTCTCATCCTTTATGTTCTCAACACCCCACCAGTTTCCGACCTTCGTGATAAAGCATCCGAATTCTCCCTCTGTTCCTTTCTTGAGAGTGTAGTATCTGCACATATCCTCGAAGACTGTTCCCATGAATGAATGAAGAAGAGGTTTGACTACATTCCGGTAGTACAGCTCTCCCTGTCCGATCTCAATGACGCTCACTGCCTTCGGAATGAATTCATACCAGAACTTGAACATGGAATCCTTCAACACATATTGAGTCTTCTTCTTGTTCTTCTCTTCCGTTATGCACCTTTTCCTCTCGACAAGACCGATGCTTATCAGCTTATCGAGGGAATAGAGGACGGTAGCCTCCTTCTCCCTGACCTTGGTTGCTATTGTATTCAGGGAGGTCTCCCCCGAGGCGATCTGCTCGACAATGTTGTTCACGACTGCGACGTCGGAAAACTCCTGCACGAGAAGATTCCTCACCTCGTCATAGAGGTAGCCGTCGGGTTTGAAGAAGAGTCTTATGATGTTTTCGTCAAGGCTCTTTTCCGGATTGATGAGCGACAGATACTTTGCAACGCCTCCCGTGATTCCGTAGCAGATTGCCTTCTCTTCGTTTGAATATCCGGGAACGAACTTCGCTGCGTCCAGATAGTCGAATGTCTCAAGTCTGATCTGCGAATCTCTTCTGCCGAAGAGCGGGCTTTTTTCACTGAGAATTCTGTTTTCCATGAAGCTTAGAGAAGAGCCGCAGAGGATGATTTTGATGCTGCTCTCTTTCCAGACAGTATCGATATACTTCTGGAGCACCGAGAGGAGGGCCTCGTCCGCCTCCGCCCAGTAGGGAAGTTCGTCTATCACAAGCACAAGCTTCTCATCTCCGGCGTTCTTTGCAAGAAAATCGAAGACAGCCTCAGTCGTTGTGAAGGTTATGTCGACTCCGGGCATGAAGAAAGCGGCAACCTGAGATGCGAAGAGCTCGAGGTTACGGTCTTTTCCGACTTTCGTCGCCGTGTAGAATATGTTCCTCTTGTCTTTGACGAACTCGTAAATCAGCGTCGATTTTCCTATTCTTCTTCTTCCATATATTACGGTAAGGCCGATACCTTTTCTGCTGTAAAACTCTTCGAGTGCGGCCATCTCTCTTTCTCTTCCTATAAACACGACTAACCTCTTTGTTTAAATGAATTTTGTTAAAATCAATTTAATTAAAATCAATCTGAATTAAACTTAACACAACAAAGAGGACAAATCAAGCCCGGGTTATGACTACTGTTCTATTTGTTGTCCCTAAAAGAATATATTTTTCGGGACCAAACCGGAAAAAACTGTGTTTTTGTCCCGAAAAAGTGAAAAAACGAGGTTGTGTCGACCGAAACAGATGGCAGATAATCTTCGCATAGTCCGGACAAAACTATTTTCAAAGGGACATTCAACTATGTGTTATGTTATCGGTGACATCCACGGGATGTACGGAAAAATCAACAACCCACGGGTCAAGCCCCGGGGTTTCCGCTGGAAAGGAGTTTACAAAATGAAGAGCTTTGCCGGGACGACCGAAGAGAAGAGGAAGGCGGTATTGTCATAGCTTGAGAAAATGCCGTACAGAATCGAAACCGGTTCCTTCATCATCCAGCATACCTTCCTGTCCTCTTATTCCCGTTTCTTTCCCGACGGTGATTACTCCCTCACAATGAAGGATATGATCGACAGGAACATATGCAGGAGGGACTATGATGAGAACCTCTGGAGCCGTGAAATATTGAAGTGTTCGAAAGCCGTCTGTGGCGACAGGGCCCGCGATTTTAAAGACGCGGAGGTCTGGGGATGCTTATCCATAAGACGAT
Organism: Lachnospiraceae bacterium; assembly: GCA_963610485.1. Taxonomy (GTDB): domain Bacteria; phylum Spirochaetota; class Spirochaetia; order Sphaerochaetales; family Sphaerochaetaceae; genus Ornithospirochaeta. The sequence goes on along the minus strand of CAVDOI010000028.1, from coordinate 5,827 downwards.
GATCATCGGACACTCTCCGACTCCCGGCTTCGGCCTCAGGCCTGTACCTGTATATGACAGTACTTTCAATTTCATCCTGCTCGATACCGGATCGTTCGTCACAACGGATTACGGCGTGAAGGAGGACGGGACGGTCACCGTCTACAATATGGACACCTCCGAGTGGCATACGTCAGGCGGGGAGAGCGGCGTAATCGAACTGTAGTCATTTCTTTCTGTATCTCCGTTCAGGGGAGACAGTGATATCCTCTCCCGGGAGTATCGCTATCCATCATGAGAGAGTTGTATTCTTTCATGATGAAGTAAGCGATGATCTCAAGGACGTCATTCTTCTTCGAAAGGTCCGAGCCTGTAATCTGCTCTATTCTGTTGAGCCTGTTGAGGAGGGTGTTTCTGTGTATGTTGAGCTCTGTTGATGTCGCTGCGCTGTCGAGGAGGTTCCACAGGTATCTTTCCAGCGTCTTCTCGAGTTCGGTGCCGTATTTTCTGTCGTACCCGGCGAGCAGGTTTATCCTGTTTTCACTGATGATCTCCGCTCTAATCCCCGCCGGGATGAAGGATGCGATGAAGAGGCTGAGGTGATCGGAAAAGAAGAGCTCCTTTCCGGGAAGCTTTGCAAGAAAGTCCACTTCGTCTCTGTAGAGCGGGAGTTTCGTTATGTCGGAGAACGGGCTGCTGACACAGTAGCTGAAGCCGCCTCTTTTCGAGAGACTGCTCTTCAGTGTACTGTATTCAGTTTCAATGAGTTCCTCATCATTATCCGCATTCAGTACTATGTAGAGCCTGTCCCCGATGAGGTTTATATAGCTCCCGTTCATCCGGGTGCGGAAAAATCTGACGATGTCCTCGGCATAGAAGGGGGAGTCGATTACGGAGGAACGGACGAGAACAAGGAGGTGACGTTTTCTGTTTCTGCCTCCGAGGTAGAGCTCTGCCGTCGCAGCGCTTACGTCTATACCCGAGAGGAGGAATCGGATGAGGAGGGAGCTCGTCGTTGCTGACATCTCGCCCGAATGCCTGGACTGCGAGAGAATCTTCGCTGCCGCTTCGGCCAGTCTGACGTAGCAGCGCTCGTCATCATCGTCCATCACGGCATTATCCATCAGCACCATCGATACCGCGCCGTATATTATGCCGTCGACGCTGAGCTTGAAGGAGTAGCGGTGGTTTATGACTGCAACACCCCAGTCGAGGACGAAGGGGCGTGTGCACTTATGGAGGTTGATGAGGTATTTCTCGTCGATGAACTTCTCTTTGAATTCCTTCGATATGCTTTTATCCCTTATTATCCTGTCGTATGTCTCGTCGCCGATGGGGAGCTGCGGGTACATTCCGAGGAGATTGTAATCTATGTCTATCATAGATATGGGCAGGTGCCAAATCGAATATGCAAGAGTCAGAAGATCCTTGATGCTTCTGTTGATGACGGCCTCGTAAAGACATTTGTAGAATGTTGCGTCGTCGATTTTTACACTCATATTGTGCAGATTTTAACATGCGCTGTGCGTATGCACAATAATTGAGGTCCATATATGTTTTCATGCATATGGCACCGTCTTTTTCACGGGTGATAAAATAATACCGGGCAATATGGAATCCTCAGATTCCGCTCTTTTGTCCGCGGAGGTATTTTATGAAGAAAACATCCAGAGCCTGGATTGTTGCAGTATCTGTTGCTGCAATCCTCTTCGTTGTTTCCGGCATCGTTGCAAACACAATCTCCCTCTTCATGACGCAGTTCAATGCCGTCTATCCCGAGAGCGGTGCGATGTCGAAGCTTGCTTTCTATTTCACTGTCATGACAGGCACCATGGCACTCTTCCAGCCTTTTGCGAGAAAGATCTTCTCGAAGCTTGATGCAAGAGTATGCATAAGTCTCGCCATTGTTCTTGCGTCGTCAGGCTTCGGTGCAATCTCGTTCTACACATCATTCGTCGGCTGGCTCTTCTCCGGCCTCGTCATCGGACTCGGATTCTCGTTCATCATCTATCTGATGGGCCCGATTCTCATCAACAACTGGTTCAAGAAGAAGACGGGATCGATCCTCGGAGTAGTGCTGGCATTCTCCAACCTCGGAGGAGCTCTCTTCGGCTCCCTTGCCGGCAATATGATCAGCACGATGGGATGGCAGAAGGCCGTATTGACGCTTTCCGTCATTTCATGCGTCGTGGGACTTCTCTTCTCCGTTTTCGGTCTCAGGTATGCTCCTGACAAAAAGAAGGGCGAGAGTGCATTCGGCGAAGACGAAGCCGGCACGGCAAAGGGCAGTGAACCTGCCGGGGAACTCAAGGGCCTTTCGTTTGCCGAGTCTCTGAAGACACCGTACTTCTGGATGGTGGCAGTTGCAGTCGTCGTATGCTTCTTCGGCTCCAACTTCCAGACACAGGCAACGACATTTGCACGCACCCAGTACTCGTTCTCCATCATCCAGGCAGGATACCTCTCATCTGTTCTGATGGTCGGTGCCGTATGCGGAAAAGTCATACTCGGAATAGTCAATGACAGGCTGGGCTGCCGCGGCTCCTATTCAATCGGTTGCGGTTCCATGATACTGGGGATCCTCGTTCTCATCTCCGGCTCGCACTCGGGGCAGGTGGCATTCGGTTTCATCGGTGCCTTCCTCTTCGGCTTCGGCTTTGCGACGATGAGCATCGCAATCCCGTTCGTCGTCAAGACGATACTGGGAAAGAAGTACTTTGCGGAGATCTACGGTTACATCTGTTCGGTCGGAACACTCACATCGATGTTCTCGGCCAACGTCTATGCAACCATCAAGGATACGACGGGCAACTACTACGGCGGCATGGTCGCTGCCTCGATAGCCCTTGCTGTCGGTATCGTGATGGTGATTGCAGGGGTGGGTGCCACGAAGAACAAGGAATGGAATAAATAAGATTTCCGGTAACCGGAATGAAGATAAACAGGAGGAAAAAGTATGGTTTCATTTGATTTGACAGGAAAGGTCGGTATAATCTCGGGTGCATCGAGAGGACTGGGTAAGGATATGGCGAGAGGACTGGCTGAAGCCGGTGCCGATCTCGTCATCGTTGCAAGGAGCCTGGATAAGCTCCAGGCTGTGGCTGAAGAGCTCAGGGCATCGACGGGGCGCAGAATCGTCCCGATGAAGTGTGACATCACATCCCCCGATGACGTGAAGGCCGTCATAGAGGGCACGCTCAAAGAGTTCGGCAAGATTGACATCCTCGTGAACAACGCGGCTGTCATCGACAGGGCATCTGCACTCGACATCACACCCGAGGCATTCGACAGGGTGATGGAGGCGAACCTCAAGGCTCCGTTCTTCTTTGCACGTGAAGTCGTCAAGGCTTACATGAAGGAACACGGCGGACACATCGTGAATATCTGCTCGGTAAGTTCCTACAGGGCAAGCGCAGCTTCTCCGTCCTACCCGATCTCGAAGGCGGCTGCCGAAATGATGACACGCTGCCAGGCTGCGGCTTGGGCACAGTACGGTATCTTCGTGAATGCCATCGCACCGGGGCAGTTCAAGCTCGGCATGGGCGAGTCTTCACCCCAGGACTGGATGGAAATGATGAGCAAGAAGATTCCGCAGAGAAGACTGGGCTACATGGACGACCTCAACGGAGCTCTTGTATTCCTTGCTTCCGATGCATGCCGCTACACACAGGGACAGACAATCCTCTGCGACGGAGGCCTGCTGCTGCCGCTTGCATGAGGCTGTCATATTCCAAGAACGGGGATGAGCTTTAGCGGGTTCATCCCCAGTTTTTTTTGACACATCCCGCATTGAAAGGTCCTGCTTTATATTTCAGACTCAGTTGAAGTTAATGAAATAAGGACATAATTAAACAATATAAAGATGTTTTTCTGTAAATAGTTTATGATTCGTTTACTTTTTGACGGTTGCAGGTTATATTATCTACAGGAACAGAGAAGCTGTCTGAAGGAAGAAATATGGTCGGAATAAATGATGCAATCAGAAGCAATGTGATTATGCTCCTGAGGAAGAACAACATGAAGCAGAATGACCTTGCCTCATCACTTGGCGTCAGCAAGCAGATTATCAGCAATATGCTGAACGGGAACAGGATGATCAATGCAGTTGAACTGAGCCGGATAGCCTCCTTCTTCCACGTCTCCATGGAGAGCCTTGTCGCCCTTCCGGATGGCGGGGAGAATATGAATGCTGTTCATGTCTTCATGGGAGAAGTGAAGAGTGCGGAGGCTGTGGAGAGTCTTAAAATCGCAGATGAGCTTGCAGATATGGTTCTGTTCTACGCCAGGGTGAATGAGAATGCCGTGGAAATGAACCGGTCCTGGGAGGCTTGAAATGTATAAGGCGCTGGAAAACTCCCTGTATATGAAGAACCGTGAGAGGTATGAGGAAATCCGCAGGAAGGCCAACGCCTTCAATCTAAACTACGCGGGGAACAATATAATCCAGGACGACATCTTCCATATTCTTGAAAACTATGTGCTCCAGAATGACATGCATCCGGAACTGTTCCGCTATCCTTTCCACGATGACGATTTCTGTGTCTGCACGTTTCTCCGTGGCGGGCGTGTGTTTGTGGTAATCAATGGAGATATGCCCCTTTCAAAGGAGATTTTCGCATCAGCCCACGAGCTCTATCATCTCTACAGTTTCTTCGAAGGCTTTGATGTCAGAACACAGGAACATCCTTCCATTCTCGATTCCGCAACAATGGACAATGAGACTACACGGCTTGAGGACATGGAGGCAAATGCCTTCGCAGGTGCGGTTCTCGCTCCGGGGGCGAGTATCCGGGAGCAGATGGGAATCTTCAGAATCAATCCTTCTTCAATTTCCATCAGGGATATTCTCATGCTGATGGAGATCTATGCAATCCCGTTCAAGGCTGTTGTTCTCCGCCTTTTCGAGGAGGATATAATAGGAGAGGAAAAAGCAAGATTGCTGTTCTGCAATACCGAGGATGACATACTCGCCAAAATAGAGCTGACGGGAAGAGCCCGGAGATGGCAGAGAAGTATGACAGATGAAATAATACTCGGGAGCCTGAACGAGAATATGAAGAAGGCCCGCCGGTTTGATGCAGTAGGCGAGGAGCGATACCTTGAAGATATGAAACGCCTTGAAGAGATCAAGTCCGTTATTATCAGAAAACGATAGGAGAGCATTGTTCTGTGAAGAAGGCCCTCCTCGATACTGATTTCATTTTCAAGACAAACATCGCAAGAAACGGTAAACAGGAACCGCTTTCTGATCTGATTATGCGATTAGACACAGTCATGCAGACTTTTACCGATATGACTAACCTTTAGTTACCTCGTTATATACGTTGAGAGGTACAAATCCCAGCTTCTTTAGAATTTCCAGATCCTTCGTTCTCTTGTTCCGGCAAGTCCAGGTGTTGCCTTTTCTGTCCATCTTAAGGCATCGTGCCATGTTCAGAATATCTTGAGTTGAGATTGTGTTATTGCCCAATGCCTTGACCGCGCTGTTGAGTCTTGCATAGAGCTGCCCGGTAATCAGAATTATGAAAGCCAGTCCCTGCTCTTTCACATAGTCCTGTTCCTTCAGGTTGTTGAAATCACCCGCATTCTTAATGTAATTGTAGAAAGTCTCAATGCTCCATCTGCCTTTGTATGCACAGAACACCTCCTTGGGTGGCAGTCCGCTGTTAGTCCGGAGAACATAAACACCGAAGAATTCTCTTATCTCCGCAAGGCCTTTCTCAGTGTATCCGTTCTTTCCGAGGTCGATGCACTGCTGGTAGTTGAAGATGCACTTTGAGTTCTCGTCTATATCTCTGAAGACATACACCCGCTCGGTTTCAGACAGCTTTATCTCCATGTATTGGAT
>CAVDOI010000027.1:0-20111 GCA_963610485.1 Lachnospiraceae bacterium | reverse complement strand
GTCTCCAAGAAGATTCCGGACCGTGACAGCAAATCAATGGCCCCACCTAAAAAACGACACTAAGAATACTTTTCAGTTTCAATCGTAGCAATCATATACTGATTTTTGCCCTCTGAGTAACCTTTCTCCCCTATATTTGTTTACTTAATGAATATTTTCTAATTTTTTACTAGTAGTTCTAAGAAGGAGAGAGACTATGAGAAGGACGATTACATTCACGATGCTGGCCGTTCTGGCAGTCTTCATGATTGTCTCATGCCAGGGGCCTCATACCCACACGTTCGGCGATGAATGGAAATATGACAACGATAATCACTGGCATGCCGCCACATGTGAACACACCGACGAAGTTATCGACAAGGCACCTCATGATTTTGAGGAAGAGGTAACCAAAGCACCAGCCGCAGCAGAGGACGGGGAGAAAACACTCACCTGCAAGGTCTGCGGATTCCAGACGACTGAGGTAATTCCTCATGAACACACATATTCCGAAGAATGGACAAAAGATGCAGAGCATCACTGGCATGCCGCAACCTGCGGTCACAGCGACGAAGTTATCGACAAGGCCGCGCACACCTATGATGACGGCACAGTAAAGACAGCACCCGGATATGGTACAACAGGTCTTACCACCTATACGTGTAAAATCTGCGGTTATACGTATGACAAGGTAACCGATGCCCTCGGCGCAAAGGACAACACAGTTTCTTATGCAGGTGCACTTTCCAGAGATTATGACGGCACTGCTCTTTCCCTCGATGAAGCAGTTATAACAAGAAACGGAGATGGAGCTATATCCTTCATGTATAAAAAAACAACAGAAGATGATTCTGCTTATTCCGTAACAGCACCGGAGGATGCCGGAGAATACAGCGTGAAGATCAGCGTTGCACCGACGGCGGAATGGAAGGCGGCAGAGACTGTTGTCACATATACCATCAACAAGGTTGCACTCATTCTGACGGAATTGGAAATGACTTATGAAGTCCTGCCGGATGCAGAAGGAACAACGGGTATCGATTCATATAAGTCAAAGACGTTCACAGATGCAGACGGGCTTCCGGATGGTGTGACTGTTACAGTTTATCCTTACAATGAAGTTGAAAACGGAACATTCACAGTAGGATCGTCTGGAGAAGGTTCATATGTAATTAAAGGATTGAACAGCAAAGAGGCATTGTTACTTGCTCTGCAGAGTTCAAATACCACTTTGAAAGATGTTCTTGTTGCCTATGTCGACCCCGGTTCCAACTACACTCTTCCTGCAGACGGCGAAGTCGCGATTCTTACAGTGAAGCCGAAGAAACTCACTGTAGCCGGAACACTTGCTGCATCCAAGGAATATGATGAGGAAAAGGAAATCATAGTCACCGATCTGTCATCAGTGAGCGGTGCGGATGGGATAAGCCTTTCCGACTATGCTTATGTCATCACAATGAAGAGCGCGGATCCCGGAGCCTCCGTCGATGAAGATACAATCGGATATCTGAAGAAGAAAGAATCAGGAGAAGCCAGTTACAACTTCTACATCGATACGGAAGATATCAATGCAACAATAGAGAAGAGAAAAATCACCATTCCGTACTACATCCCGACTCCGATGTACGCCCAGCCTTCAGCAGGAGATGCTGACCCCGGTTACAGATGGATTGAATTCGGATACAGGGACAGTGCTGACACCGTCAAAAAGGTAAAAGTCAAAATCACTCCTCAAGCCGGAAGCTTTACTGCTGATTCAATCCTCGCAATCAGCTTGACGGATCTGTACTGCGGAAATGACAACTACACATTCGAGCTGACTAAATCTCTAAAGACTTCTGATACAAGCAGATTCAAGATCTATAAGTATTACGGACATACCGACTACGAGGTCATAACAGACGGATTCTCTCAGGTATTCATGGCATCAAGCCCGACAGGTACCGCAGTAAAGGAGGCAAGCTACAGATTTACAGCTTCAACAGGAGAGAAATACCGGATTACATACACAACAGGCAATCCCCTGTTTATCGGTCTCTGGGACAAAGACGGCAACTCCTACTATCTTGACAACACAGTTGCCGACGGATCGGCTAACTTCACAGTTCCTGCCGCCGGTACGTATTACATCATCTGTCTGGCTTCAACTGATGCTTATCTCTGGCAAATCAATAATCGTATTGATAAAACTTCTACAGCAACGTTTACATTCAGCAAAATCACAACAGAATGATTCTGCGTCTGTTTCTACGGAGGGGCCGGTCTGAGTATCGGCCCTTTTCAAAGGTCCGCGTTGGCGTGAAAGAATAGAAAGAAGATGCCCCTTCCTGTCAAGATGGGGCATCCGTTTCTTTATGCGTACTGGAATGTGAACGTACCTCTGGAAGATGAAAGCGGCTTCGTCAGGTATTCCGGCTTTCTGCGTCCAAGTATGACTCTGAAGCCGTTGTCACTGTTTTCCCAACTGAATCTCAGACCGCTCGAGATGTTCTCGAGACTCCTGAAGCCCTGTGCCTTGTCATGTACAAGACCGGAGGCGTAGAGAGCATGCTGTATGAGTGGATTACGGAGCCGCCCTTCCTCGTCCCGTGTTATGTAGTCATGGGGAGTAAGGCCTTCGGGGAAGACTCCCGGATTATAGACTTCGATCCTGTCATCCTCTATCACAAGTTCGATGGTCGTCTTCCCGCTGCCGTACCATGCATGGGAGAATGCGTTGAGAATCATCTCGTTTATGATATACCTGTCTTTTCTCTCTCCTTCCTCCAGACTTGCGTTGAGTACCTTTCCCGCCTTGTCGAGAAGTGTAAAGATATTGCCTCTGTAGAGCCTCCTTCCGAGGACATTGTCCCTGATGGAGAGATAGAGCTCGGGCGAAGACGAGAGAAGAACGACGCCTGCGTTGTTGAGTCCGTTGTTGTCGAACAGGAGCAGCGTTCCCAGAACCGACTCCCTCCGGTTGCTTCTGAGCGGGACGACATCAGTCTTTCTGACATTGATGAGGAACGTGGAGTAGGTCTTTCCGTCGATGATCTCCAGGCCCTTTCCCGTGCTCTCCTTCTCCCAGGAGAGGGAGTAGCCCCTGCTCCGGGCGCACCATGCTATCTCCTCGCTCGTCATCTTCACGTTGGATGCGTCGTCTCTCATAAGATACTCACCGTTCACGGAGTACGGAGCATCATTGCCGTAGAACGATACCGTAATGCGTCCGTCATCCTCTTGAGCATCTGCATGAAATGAAGGCCTCACAGCAGCATGGAGGTCCGAAAGGATCTTCGCAGGATCTGTGTTCTCCTCCCCGGTTATGACCCTTCCCCACCCCTTTGAATTGAGAAGTGCGGCGACTGTCTCTGCTCTTTCCTCTGCATTCTTCACAAAAACATCTGTTCTCATTTTCTTTTCTCCTTTGCCATAATGTAGGGAGAAAATTCTTTCTGTGCAATGATTTGTCCCCTTTTCGCATGTATTCTGATTTTCCATGCTTCCATGGAGTTTTATCCGGAAAAAGGGACAGGAAAATATGATGATGGATGCACGTATCAGAAAAGGTCATGCGGCATGAGAAATCTACCCTTGAGGAAGGCAGCCCGGTTCTATTTCACTATCTTCTCGATTGTACACTCGTGCATCTTTGTTTCTTTGTCGTAATTGATTCCGACAAGAAGTATGTTACCCGTGTATTCCTCGATGCTCTCGGTGTACTTCCTTTCCTTTATCTGCCGGATTGCACCCTCTGCACTTCTGTCCCATTTGAGCTCGATGACAAGAGAGGGATATTCAGCAAGATATTTAGGACGCGGAAGATAAACGAAATCCACATACCCCTTTCCCGAAGCCATCTCCCTTCTCGGTTTGAAGTAATACCTCATCGAACTCAGATAGGCGATTGTCAGTACGCTGGAAAGAGAATTCTCGTCATTGTACTGAATCACAGATGTATACGTATTATGCACCCTTTCAAGTGCCGAGGCGACTGCATCACAGTTTCCGGCGAGAGTTGCCTTGAGAATCTCGTCAGACTCTTTGTAGAACAGGACCACCTCATCCCAGCTGCTGTCCTCCACGGCTTTCGCCATCTCCTGCCGCACTTCCTCGTTCGGAATGAATGCCATGCTCTCATCTTCATCGTACGCGACATAACCAAGGTGAATAAGATAAGTCAGGACATCGTCCCTGCTCTTGACTTTCTGCGGGTCGTTCTTGAACTTTCCGGTATTTACAGAAACCTCGGATCCGGAAAGCATCTCGATTACAGAACCCTTAAGACCGTCATAGTTCAAACCTATCAGATCAATGACAGTATCGTAAGACGCGGTCTCGGACCAGTAACTTCTGAACCTTCCGCTCAGCATCACACTCACTACTGCTCTTGGATTATAAACATGATAATCGCCCAGCCGGTAGCCGTCATACCATCTCCGGACTTCGTCAAAGTCTCGGCTGTACGTTTTACAGAGTGCACGGACTTCTTCTTCCGTGAAACCGACATACTGAGCAAGAGGTCCCGGGTCCAGCATCGTATACTCTTCGAAATTATTGAGTGCCGACTGCGTCTTCTCCTTTATAATCGGAAGAATCCCGGTAAGGTAGGCCAGAGCAATATACCCGGTAGATTCAGAACCTTTGAATAATCCGCGGAGGAATTCTATATAGCTTTTCTGTATACTTACATTCTTATCGTCTCTTATGAGAACATCCCATTCATCGATAATGAAGATATACTTCTTCCGTGTATGTTTGTTGATCTCACCAAGTACTTCTTTGAGCGTATGTTCGCCGGGGGCAATGACTGAGGGATAACACTCGTCGAGTTCCCCGATCACCTTATCTGAAATATATGAAAGAACTTTCTCCGCACCTCCTGCAGAGGAAATGCATTCCTGTACGTCGAAGCGGATCACGTCATACTTATTGAGATGTTTTCTGAAATCCGGATCTTCTCCTATTTCGAGAGAAGAAAACATCGCCTCGGAATCACAGCCGCGTGAATAATAGGCCGCAAGCATATCTGCTGTTGTAGTCTTACCGAAACGCCGCGGCCGGCTGTTGCAGATGTATGCCTGGTATGTATTCAATACAGAGTTCGTGTATTTGATAAGTCCCGTTTTGTCGACATAAATCTTTGAATTCAGCGGAATCTGGAATCCACTGTTGTCAGGATTGACAAATCTTCCCATGCTGTACAGCCTCCCTTGTATGAATACGAGACACAGATTTCATCTCCTGTATCATTCTATCATCCGGAAGAGATATGTATCAAGCATGAAAACGGGACATGGTTTTTGTCAATAAATATAATTGCTTATCGGATGTTGAGTTATTGTTCATTCGACTATGAGTATTATATCCCAGTCGGGGATGGCCCTGGCAGTCCTGAGTGTGAACTTCGTATAGCCGCTGTTGAGAGAGAGGAGTTTTCCGACAAGGCGGAAGAAGTCGTCTATCCTGTGATAAACCGAAAGTATGATCCGAGGTTTGAAGGAGCTTATGATCCCGCGTCCGCCCTCGAGTATCTTCTCCTCGTCACCTTCGGCGTCGAACTTCAATATGGTGGGAGTCTTTCCCCCGAGTGCAATGTCGAGCGTCGTCGTCTCCCTCTCCTTCCCGGAGGAGGACCGTCTGTTTCCTCTTCCGTTTCCCTCTTCGAAGAAGACTTTTTCGACACGTGAGGACAGAGGGACGTTGGAAAGTGTCAGATGAGGTATCCCTTCAAGTCTCTTCTCCGCTTTTCTGAAGCTCCGGGGGTCGGGTTCGAAGGCTGTTATCTCACGGTAGCGGCCGTGAGTGAGAGAGATGAACCTCAAGACTGTATCGCCGTCGTATGCTCCGATGTCGACGAATGACTCGTCGTCTCCGAATGTGAGGTTTCTCCAGCTTGTCATCTCATCCTCCCCGACGGGGAGAATGTATCTTATATCGCCTGTTATGCGGAATGCGATGACGGCGTCATATATCTCACGACTCCTTTCGTCGGTGAGAAGGTTTCTGAAATATGTAAAATCATCTATGCGGCTGTTGTAATAGTCCAGATCGAAGGGTCGTCCGTTCTCATCACAGAGGAGGCATGGGCAGTAGAACTCGTTCTCCTCTGCTATTTCTTTTATATCGCGGATGGTATCTTCCTCGTGTGTGCCGAAGCCCATGACGACTGCCATCCTCCCCCATATCCTTCTCGCATCCTCGTATGAGAGCACCTTGTAGCCGTGGAATGTGCGGTTTCTGACAAAACCGGAGGATACAAAGCAGCCGCAGCACCGCACACCGATATTCTCAAGGAGGGAGAGGAGTCTCTCTGCGGCGTCTCCCGTGCCGTAGAGAACGACGGGAAGTGTTGTCTCCTTCACGGCTGCACGGAAATCCTTCAGCATTCCACCCTCTCCCTCTCGAGTCCCCTGCGGTTCCTGACGATATAGACTCCGCGGCTCCTTCTCTCTATGAGACCTTCGCCTTCAAATTCGCTGAAGACGTGTAGAAGATGACGGTAGCTGACACACAGAAAGCCGGAGGCCTCTGTGTGACTCACACTGTATATTCCATCCTTCTCATGGTCGAGAATATAGCCGGCAAGCCTCTTTCTGAGGGGGAAGCTTACCGAGGAGGCCATCTGCATGTTGACTCTGAAGAGCTTCTTTGCCGTGTATCCGGCAAGGTATCTGAGAAAGACGGCGTCACACAGGAGCTTTTCCCTTATGGGAAGGGTGTTGACGACGTAGGCTGCAGCCTCGGTCAGAGCTTCGACGAGTGCTGTATATTTCTGGACGCCGAGGAGCTCGAGCTCTCCGTAGAGGGCAGGGGCCGGGGCGTAATCGAGCACCGAGAGAATTCCGTCGGGGTAGATATAACAGCACCTGCTTTCGCCGCTGAAGATGTAGATGAGATTTCCCCCGTCCGAACCGGCGGAGAGTATCGTCTCCCCCTTACGGTACTTCACCTCCTTTGTATAAGGAGTGATGTCGAACGAGAAGAGAGAAAGAAAGTCCTTATTCATATTCATCCCCGGATATGATATTTATCATATTCGTTACTCTTTCTTTCGGCTATACACTTCTCATGACTTTATATTCCATCTTTGTTCAGGCAATCGGTTTCATCCCCTCGCTCATCTCGATTCTCTCCATCCAGCTCAAGAACCGGAAGAAGATTCTCGTCATGCAGCTCGCCGCCGGCTTCATGTGGGTGATGCACTACTATCTTCTCGGGGCATATACGGCGGTACTGACGAACTCGATAGGAATATTCCGGAGTACCATATCATACTTCAACGACAGAAAGTGGGCCTCGAGCATCTTATGGCTCTTTCTCATAATCGCACTCTCGGCCGGGGCAAGCGTCCTTACCTGGGCGGGACCGGTTTCGCTTCTGCCCTCCGTCTCGCTCATATGCACGGCAACGGGATTCTGGATCCACGACCTCCGTGTGACACGTATTCTCATGGTCGTGCAGTCGCCATGCCTTCTCGTCTACGACATTGCAACCGGAAGCTGGGGATGTGCGGTAATAGAGGCTGTCGCATTCCTCTCGTTCATCCTCGCGATCATCCGCCTCGATGTCATCCCCGCTTTAAAAGAGAAGAAAGCGTCAGAATTGAATCCCTGAGCGACGACATGGGGCCGTCGACTGCAATTCCCTCCCTCCCGAGCATCTCTTTGAGTCTGAGGCCCTCTGTCATGAAGGAGCTGTCATACCCGGAAGCGTCCTCTATTCTGCCGTCAGTTCTGATCATTCCGTCCTCGAGAAGGATGGTGCGGTCTGCGTAGAGTGCGGCCTCTTCGCTGTCGTGTGTCGTGAAGACGATGGTCTTTCCCTCCTCTCTGAGGCGCATGAGGATGTCGAAAACGATTTTCCTCCCCTCCCCGTCGAGTCCGGAGGATATCTCGTCGAGAACGAGGGCGTCTCTCTTCATTGCAAGGACTCCCGCAAGGGCTGCCCTTCTCTTCTCTCCCCCCGAGAGAACAAACGGCGGAAGATTCCACTTGTCCCGCCCGATACCGACCTCTCCCAGGGCCTCTTCCGCGTCCCTCCGTCTTTCCTCAGCGTTCCGCCCGAGGTTCTTCGGTCCGAACTCCACGTCCTTTATCACAGTCTCCTCGAAGAGCTGGTTCTCTGGGTACTGGAAGACAAGTGCCACATTGCGTTTGTCGCATTCGACCGTCCCCTCAGACGGTTTTCTTATGCCGTTGAGGAGAGAAAGGAGAGTGCTCTTACCCGAGCCGCTTCTCCCGACGACGGCGGTTATTGTCCCCGCTCTGAATGCGGTGTTGATGTTTGAGAGTGAGCGTTTCTCCTCTCCGGGATATCTGTAGCTTACACCTTTGAGTATTATGTCCATTCCGTCCTCCTAGATGTACAGAAACTTCTCGAGAGAGAAGCAGAATAGTGCATAGACAAGTATCAGCACATAGAGGATCATATCACGCCCACCGTACCTGAGAGGCTTCAGGCTTGTGGCCCCCTCTGTATTGTAGCCCCTTGCATCCATTGCAAGAGCAAGGGCGTCGGAGCGTCTGAATGCAGAGACGAAGAGAGGTACGAGAAGCGGGAGTGCAGCGCGGCACTTCTTCACTATCCCCTTCTCCTCGAAGGAGCAGCCCCTGCTCTTCTGGGCGTCGGTGATTCTGTTCGCCTCATCGACGAGAATGGGGAGAAAACGGAAGGCGATCATTATGATTGTAGCAAGAACTCTCACAGGCCTCTTCAGCTTACCCTTTCCGAAGCTCTTCTCTATGCCTTTTGCTATCTCGAGAGGCCTTGTCGTCAGCGTCAGCATTGTCGAGGAGAGTACGGTGAGCGTGAGGCGCGAGAGCATGAAGATGGCACGTCTCAGGCCGTTCTCCTCGAAAAGAACAATCAGAAGGGCGAAGAAGACGAAGAGCATGAAACTCCTCAGGAGGCCCTTCGTTATGTAGGACAGAGGTATTCTGCTTATGAGAATTACTGCAAAGAGCACAAGAGCCGAGAAAAGCAGTGTCGAGAGAGAGGAGAAGTAGAAGAGAGAGACTATGTAGAGAAGAAGGAAGACCATCTTCGAGCGGCTGTCGTAAAGCGCAAGGGGGTTCTTTCCCTTCCAGTATCGTCCGAGGGTGACATCTATCATCAGAGTACCCTCCGCCTGATCTCTTCCACGACTCTTTCAAGCGTCAGACACTCCCCTGTTCCCAGCTCATGCGAGAGCGAGAGGGCATACGGAACGGGAAGGTCGTTTTCCACGAGTGTGTCGTATGTGAGCGTGTCCTCCGGCTTTCCCTCCTTTACTGTTCTTCCGTCCTTCATGATATATACCCTGTCGGAGAGTACTGCCTCCCCGGTATGGTGGGTTATATAGAGCACCCCGAGATTTCCCGATGCGCATTCTTTTCTTATAAGACTGAGGATTGAGGAAATCGAGAAGCGGTCGAGCATGCTGCTCGCTTCGTCGAGTATGAGGAATTCCGGCCTGAGGGCAAGGGCGCCCGCGATTGCAAGCCTCTGCTTCTCTCCCCCCGAGAGGGACGAGGGACTCATGTCCTTCTTTCCGAGTAGTGATACGGCCCCGAGTGCTTCGTCGACTCGCCTCCTTATCTCGGAAGGGGGAAGCGAGAGGTTCTCCGGTCCGAATGCCGTATCTTCCTCGACGGTCTCCCCGACAATCTGGTTGTCGGGATTCTGGAATACGATGCGGCAGAGAGAGCGTCTCTCCTCTTCTGTCAGTGTGCATTCCCCTCCACATTCAGGGAGAAGTCCGGAGAGAATGAGGGCGAGCGTACTCTTTCCGCTGCCGTTGGGTCCCAGAAGCGAGACGAACTGACCCTTTGAAACACTGAGGGATACATCCTCGAGGACGTTTTTCTTTCCTCCGGGATATCTGAAAGTCAGACCTTTTACCGAGAGAGAGGCCATCAGAGCTCGTCTTCACCTCTGTGCATGAGGTATTTTCTCGTTGCGAAGAGTCCTGCGATGCATACAACCCCTATGAGGAGCTGCCACATGGCCCAGTCCCTGATCACGAGCTCGCGTGTGAATGCAAGCATGAGTATTTCAATCACCGACTTGAGGTTCTGGAGGTTCAGAACGTGAATCAGCTCGATGATGATTATTATGATTGCGACGTAGTTGATGAGGTCCTTGAGCCCGGAGGAGTTATCCCTGATTATTTCGCTGAAATATTCGGGGATATGGACACAGGAGACGAGTATTCCCGCTACAAGGACGATTGAAAGCATGACTTCGAATATTGTCGTGACGAGATGGATGATCCTTTGGAACTTTCCCATCCCGCTTTCCGTCTCGAAGAATTTCGGGGAGAATTCCCTTCCCTTCTGTTCCTCCATCAGCTTATGCATCTTAATACTCTTATCTGTCATATCTGTAACCCCTGAAATCCTTCTGCATTATAGCCGTATAGCCTGAAATAGACTAGCCGTCCCCGTCTGTCCATTCTTCCGCGCTCTCCATCCTTGTAAGGATAAGGGAAGCGGCCTCCCCTATGGCAAATCCCGTAACCGCGCCGGAGAGAAGCAGAAACGGCAGGTAGTAACCCAGCGCCGTACTGCGAACCACAGCCGCGGCAACAAGAAGCTGCGCCGTATTGTGGACAATGCCGCCCGTGATGCTCACCGCCTGCACGCCCATTCCCGTTCTCTTCATCAGAGCCATGACGACAAGGCTCAGAAAAGCCCCCGAGAAGGAATAGACAAGAGAGAGCACGTTTCCGAAGAGGAGTGACGATATCATAACCCTCATGATCGATACGAGAAGTACATCCGGGAGAGGCAGCGTGTAGAGTGCGAAGACGACGGCGGTGTTCGCAAGTCCCAGCTTTATCCCCGGCACAGTGAAGAACGAGGGCAGAAGGCTCTCCACGTAGGAGAGAAGAAGCGAAAGGGAGGTAAGCATCCCCATTCTTGCTATGCGTCCCGTATCTCTCATATCACAAGATCCACCGTGTCGTTCTCCTTCACGACCTCAACCACCACTCTGTTGGGAAGGCATGTTATGCATTCCCCTCTGCGGCTGACCCAGCCCTGCTTTATGCATATGGAGTCCGGGCAGTCGGCATTTATCATTCTTGCCTTTCCGTTCTTTATCTCGATTCTGTTCGTTCCGCCGTTGAGATCGTATTCACTATCCCGGGAGAGGGAGTACTCCCCCACGACTCTGCCGTCGACTCTGACAACGACACTGTCCCCCGTCCCGAGAGGACGGAAGACAAAATACAGGACGACGGAGACTACGATGACGGCGGCGAGGAGAAGCAGGGCTCCTCCTCTTCTGTTCCTTTTCACGCTAGAAAGCGTATACCGTAAGGGCGATTATGCCAAGAGATATCATCATCACCGGCCATCCCCTGAGGGCGGCTGGAACGTATCTGTCCTTCACCTTCTCCCTCACCGAGTAGAGTGCGAGAGATACCAGCAGGTACCCCAGTGCCGTTCCGACGGAGGCGAAGACCGTCTCGAGGAAAGTATATCCGTTTTCCTCGAAGAGGAGGACCGCCCCGAGAACCGATGACGAGAGTGCGAGAGAGAAGAACTCCCCGCCCCTCTTCTTCGCCGTCACGCTCACGAGAGCCGTCACAAGAAGTATTGCAATGACGTACAAAAGCAGTCTGAGGTATGACGCCGACGATAACAGGTAGTGTTCGAGCGGCCATATGATGAGTGCGCTTACAACGAGCACGAGCGCAAGGTAGAGGGAACAGATGACGCTGTTTTTAAGGCTGAGATTACATCCCGAGAGCGCCGTGTCGGCTCCCGCGTAATGAACGAGGATGTAGTTTGACGAGAATACACATCCCGTAAGAATCAGAAAAAGTTCACCGATACTCATTTCTTCTCCCCCTTTCTATCGAAAGCGACGACTGCCGCCGTTACGAGAGCATAGATTACAAAACCTCCGAAAGGCTTTGAAAGAACAGTGATGCGGTAGGGTGAGAGGAAAGCTATTTCATTACCCATAATCGTACCCTTTCCCACGACCTCCCTGATGAGGGCTGTAAACACGACTGCAACAAACCACTCCGATCCTGTCTGGAGAGAATCCGACATCACCGATGCAAATGACCTCCCATCATCCCCGGTGAACGCCGTCAGAATAAGGGCGCTCACGGCGACAAGGGCAAAATAGGAACCGTTTCCGCTGTAGATTTCATTCCTGAAGGCCTCGAGGACCATCATCAGTGCAGATACCACCACTACAGATACGAGTACTACGACTGCATAGGCAGCCTTTTTCGATACCGTCTTCACCAGAGGGTACGAGACCGCAGTGGTAAGTGCCAGCGCTATGAATGTATATATTCCGAGCCCCAGCGCCGTACTGAAAGAGACGGAGAAGGCAAGAGCCGGCACCGACGAGAGCGAGAGAATCATCATGAGTCTTTTACTTCTTTCCATATCAGTTACCCCCCTTGAGAGAGTTGTATGCATCGAATGCATCGTTGATTGCTTCCTTTACGGCATCTGAGGAGAGTGTTGCACCGCTGATGAGCGCCTCATCCCCGCTCCACGAGGAATCGAGGCCGTTGAAGGATGTGTAGTAGCCGTCGGGAAGTGTGTATGAGGAGTAGTAGTCACCCTCGATTATGAGTTCCTTGACGGAGAAGCCCGCAATCTTCCCCTCTGATGTGAGAAGGATGTACATCACCATCGTCTCGTTGCCGAATCCGTAGGGACGCGACGAGAAACCCCAGTACTCCCTGCCTCCGTCGGATATTCTCCATGCCGATGTGACACTTGAGTAGACGCCGGAGAGGGAGACGGGCGTGAATACGGCACTGTCTGAGAGAGAACCGAGTTTCTTCACCTTCTTCTGGTCCTTGCTGCTCTCGTCCTTTGTAGAAGCGAGAGTCTCTTCCTCAAGAGCCTTCCTCGTAGCGGACGGAAGTGCATCCGTCTCTCTGCCGTCCTTTCCGTATACGACAGACGAGTAGCGTGATACCACGACCGTGTAATTCCCGCCGCCTTCCTCCACCCAGTAGCAGACTGCGCTGTTGTTTCCGGCCTTGTAAGCCTTCACAACACCCTCCACAGACGATGTGAACTCCGTTGCTACAAGGAGTCCCTTCGGAGAGAGAGCCTCGCCGAAGACCTTCAAGAGCATCTCTTCATATATCTGCTCCGGTTCCTTCTCGACTGCTGTAACCAGGCCGTTGGAGACGAGAGCCTCGAATGCGTCTGCAACAGCATTTCTGAATGCCGACGAGGAGTAAGTGACGCCGCCGACGATCTCGACGCCGGAGAGTGTCGAATTCTCGCCGATGTATGTTGCGGGATAGTCGAAACCGAACTCTTTCGTCTCGGGGTTTTCGTCAAGGTTTATTCCCGTGACGATTCCTTCTGAAGATACTGCCACCGTTATGAGGATGTCCTTTCCTGTGAAGCCCCTGTCCGTGGAGCACCTTACGACATAGCCCTTCCCGCTCTTCTCCTTCCACACTTCGTAGACTGTGGACGGAAGATCATCAAGTTCGAGCTTCTCGAAGCCCGATGCATCTCCCATCACGGCGTAGAGAGGCTGTGTCTCGGCCCCCTCTCTGTTCTCCTCGATTACAGGAGATGTGAAGATATTGAGGACGGAGAGTAGTACCACACCGGCTATAAGTACGCCCAGTATTACTATAAGGTCTTTCTTATTTGACATAGTTCGTACCTCCCAGTGCAACTGTGTGCGTACACTTCTCGATGAGAGGTGTGAAGATGTTCATGATGAGGATCGAGAACGATACACCCTCCGGAAGTGCCATGAATTCTCTGATGACGAAGGTCAGGATTCCGGCACATATGCAGAAGACGACCTTGCCTTTTGTTGTGATCGGGGTCGTGACGTAGTCCGTCGCCATGAAGACGGCGCCGAGGAAGAGGCCGCCGGCGAGTATCTCGTAGAGGGCCTTCTCAAGAGAAAGGGACGAGACGAGATAGAGTACGAATACCGTAAGGATGTATGAAAGCGGCACATACCACTTTATGACGCCGCGGACTGACAGATATATCCAGCCGATGACGATGGCGGCGATGCATGTCTCCCCGATCGTTCCTCCGTGGAGTCCCAGAAGCATCTGTGTCCAGGAAGGCAGAGCCGAGGTGTTTCCCTGACTCAAAAGCACAAGCGGAGTTGCCGTCGAAACGAGTTCTACGCCGACGGGGTTGGTGAACGAAGTCACGGACGAGAATGTCTCGAGCATGAATACACGCCCCGTGATCGCGGGGTTGGCCCAGTTGCGTCCGAGTCCCCCGAAGAGACACTTGGCAACAAGAACCGCAACAGCCGTTCCTACGACTGCCTCGTAAAACCTGACCTCCGTTCCGAGGTTGAGGGCGAGAAGAAGTCCCGTAACAACTGCCGAGAGGTCCCCGATTGTGTTCTTCCTCTTTGTGATGAGGCAGAAGAGCGACTCGAAGACGACGGCCGAAATGACACAGGTCACTATCAGAAGAAGTGCCTTCGTGCCGAATATGATGACGGCCGCAAGAGCGGACGGGAGAAGCGCGATGATGACATCGAGCATGATCCGGGGTGTGCTGCTTCTGTCATGGAAATGGGGTGCAGGAGCCGTAGTGAGTTTATATTCTTCCATAATTACTTTCTCCTCCCTCTGAGGAAGTTCTTTCCCTCCACGTTATGAGCGACAAGCGGTCTGTGTGCCGGACATACGAATGCACAGCATCCGCATTCCATACATGTGTTGATATCGTTCTTTCTGAGGAGAAGTTCCCTCTTATCCTCATCATCCTCCTCGAGGGCATCGCTGAATGCACAGGGGTTGAGATTGAGGGGACATGCGTCAACGCATCTTCCGCAGTGTATGCATACGCTCTCGGGAGCCGTATATGCTTCCTTTTCGTCCATCGCGACGACAGCGGATGTGGCCTTTACGACGACTTCATCGAGGCTTTCCACGGCCATTCCCATCATCGGACCGCCGTCGAGCACCTTGACGGGAGTACTCTTGAAGCCTCCGCACATCTCGAGGCAGTACCTGAAACTTGTTCCGACGGGAACCACGATGTTCTTCGGCTCCTTTACTGCAGAGCCGTCGACTGATATCGTCTTCTCGACGAGGGGAAGCCCCGTTTCGAAGTACTGTGCCATCTTGCTCAGCGTCGTGACGTTCGTGATTATGACGCCGAGGGAGGCAAGTCTCTCGCCCGCCTTGACGACCTTTCCGGTGGCATTCCAGAGAAGGACCTGCTTGGCACCCTGGGGATAGACGCTCTCGAGTTCCAGGACCTTGACAGAGGGATCGTCTTTGAAGACATCCCTGAGGTGGTTTACCGCCTCCATCTTGTTGTTCTCGATACCGATCACGAACTCTTTCGGGGATGCGAACTTCTTGAGTATGGCAATACCCTTCTTTATCCATTCCGCGTCTTCGATCATAGTGCGGTCGTCGGCCGTGCAGTAGGGCTCGCATTCCGCGCCGTTGATAAGCACGGTCTCTATTTTGTTCTTTCTGAGAGCCTCCCATTTTCCGTGGAGCGGGTACGCGGCGCCGCCGAGTCCCACGATACCTGAATTGAGGCATCCCGTGAGAAAATCATCGAGTGTTTCGAGCGCCGGGGCCGAAAGAGAGGGATCCTTCTCCCCCTTTCCGTCACTCCTGATGGTGACGGATTTCTCATCGACCTTTGTGACAGTGCCGCTGACAGAGGCATGTACCGGTGACGACACCCTGCCCTCTCCGGGCTTTGCTATCATCTCTCCGATGTAGACATGGTCGCCCGCATTCACGACGGGAACGGCCGGAGAACCCGAGTGCATCTTCATGGGGATGGTGACCGAATCCGGAAGCGGAACACGTACACTCGGCTTGTCCTGGGTGGACTTGCAGTGTGGAACGTGTACAGCAGATATCTTCTTCTTGAAAAGCATCTAATGCCCTCCTCTATAAAATTTCTATTCTATCAGAAGCGCCTTTATGCCGTCGGTGTATCTGACGCTGCCGTCTTTGAATACCCAGACGACGTCGACAGAGAGACTCGAGGCGAGCTCCGCCCCCTCTTCGTACGGCATGCAGAAGAGTGCCGTCGAGAGCGCATCGGCGAGTGCGCTGTTCTTCGTGACAACCGTCACAGAATCGAAATAAACGGCGCTGTATAGCGTCTCCGGGTCGATGATGTGGGAGTACCTCACGCCGTCGACTGTGAAATAACGCTCATAGCTTCCGCTTGTGACACAGCTTGTGTCCTTGAGAGATAGAACAACGACAAAAGCCGAGTCGGGATTCTTCGGGTCCCTGACGCCTGTGCGCCACCCGGAGCCGTCTGTTTTGCTTCCTATTATCCTTATATTCCCGCCGATGTTGAGAACATAGCTCTCCACACCCTTCTCTTCGAGGATTTCTGCGGCCTTCTCTGTCGCATACCCCTTTCCGAGTGCTCCTACATCGAGGGAAGCCCTGTCGGATAAAAGCTTCACGGTCTTCTTTTCTCTGTCTATCTCAAGATAACCGAAGCCTGTATATCCGGCAGCATCTTCAAGATCCTCATATGACGGAAGGTAAGGCTCATCGCTGTATCTTGCGTCATGCCAGAGGGAGAGAACGGAACCCATCATGACATCCATCCTGCCTCCCGTTACCGAGTACATTTCTTGTGCATAATCGAGGAATTCGATTATCTCGTCATCAACCCCGATTTCCACTCCGGGATTGGAGTTGATTGTACAGAGATTGTTCATCCCCTCGTACTCGTGGTAGATATCGAAGAGACGGTGGTACCTGAGAAGTGTGTAGTACACTTCGTCGGCATTCTCCAGAAACTCCTCCTCGCTGTCCCCTTTGTATGAGTAGATATATGAGACGGTGTCGAAGAGATCGAAGTACGCCCTTCCCTGCGGCTTTACAGATACGGAAGACGGGGAGGGAGAGACTTCGCTCTCCCCGCTTTCCGTCTTCGTGCATGACACAGATAATATAATCAAGCCGAGGAGAAGCAGGGCTACCCTCGGCATCAGTTTATCTATCAGACGTTCAGTCCGCATTCTCCGCCGCTTTGCTGATCACGCTCTTGAAGGATGTGATCTGGATGGAACACTGTGCAAAGAGTGTCTCGTCAGTCGTTACGACGTAGCCCGGATGAGGCTCGTCAGC
Organism: Lachnospiraceae bacterium; assembly: GCA_963610485.1. Lineage (GTDB taxonomy): Bacteria > Spirochaetota > Spirochaetia > Sphaerochaetales > Sphaerochaetaceae > Ornithospirochaeta. The sequence goes on along the minus strand of CAVDOI010000027.1, from coordinate 3,067 downwards.
TGTTCTGACTCTCGTCGGGAGGGAGGCAACCTCTTCAGCCGTCTTTCCGACACAGTAGTCTTCAAATGCCTTTGCCTGCTCGAACCACTCGTATGTTGCTTCCGAATACTTCACCATGTTGTAGTCGTACTCGAGTTCCTTCTTTGTTCCCCTGTATGAGGAAGCTGTAATCTCGAGGTCCGAGTCAACTGTGAATGTCGGCTGGATTGCGTCTGTGAGACATGCAAGGATGACGCCGTTCCTGTCTACGACTGCTGCGCCGAAGTCGACGTACATCTTGATCGTGCCGTCCTTTTCGTCTGTCGGAGCCGTTGTCTCCTCTGCCGTGCTCTCGAGCTTGAGGCCGAGTGAGAACGAACCGTCTGCAGTTGTAAATGTCTGAGCCTTGCTGTCATTGCATGCCTTGACAACTGCTTCCTTGAACTCCGTGATCTGGATGGAGCACTGTGCAAAGAGTGTCTCGTCTGCCGCTACGACATAGCCCGGATGGGGTTCGTCAGCTGTTCTGACTCTCGTCTCGATTGCTTCTACTTCTTCAGCAGTCTTTCCGACGACATATTTCTCGAATGCCGCAACCTGCTCGAACCATTCATACTGTGCTTCCGAATACTTCACCATGTTGTAATCGAACTCGAGCTCCTTCTTGCTTCTGAATTCCTTCGAGCTGTCGATTGCATCGGTATTCATCTTGTTCTGGGCATCATCGATTCTGCATTCGACGATCCTGCCCTCGCTGTCCGTGACTACGACTGCACAGACTGCATCGTATGCCGCCTGCTCGTCTGTATGATTGTCGCTGAAGACGACGCCCATGCCGAGCTTGTATTCGCCCTTTGTCTTGAGGGATGCTGTCTCTGTCTTTGTTTCAACAGCAGCAGAAGCAGGCTCCTCAGCCTTTACTGTTCCGGCTTCTTTGACAGTTTCCGTAGCTGTCGCCGCTGCCGTAGTAGTTGTTGTAGTTGTGGTGGTGGTAGTTGTTGCCGCCTGGGCACCTGTTGTGCCGTTTGAACCGGAAGCACTCTTTCCCGAGCAGGATACTACTGCTAGAATGAGACAGAGTGCCATAAGAACAGCCAGTGCTTTTCTCATATTTTCTCCTTATGTCGCGCGATTTTCAATCGTGATTGTTTTCCGAGTAAATATATACAATTATCGTTTGGTATAGTCAATTAAATATCTATAAAAATCCCCAATTGCACCGTGTTGCTGATTTTGAGTTAGACAACATCTATTCAAGTGTTCTAAAATACTCATAACAAGGAATAGGCTTTGGATGGTTGTTGATGTGGAAGTCCCTGCCATTCAAGGCTTAGTTCTTGGGGGCTTCCGATTATGAGTAACAAGACAGATTCAAGGCGCCGCACACCTTGGACAGGGCAATCTGATGCTACTCCTATGCAGCATTTCATTGATTCCTGCAATACTGCCAACTATGAAAAGAAACATCCTTCGGTGAAGGATTCATTAGAGCGTGAGCTTCTGGATAAATATTCCGTAAGTGCGTGCCGGCACTGTGGCAGTAAGAATATCAAATCATATGGACAGACGGCAGCAGGGACAAATAGGTACTACTGCAAAGACTGTCACAAAACATTCACAGCGATTACCAATACTATCTTTGACCAACGTAAGATCCCTATCTCCGAATGGTTGGATTTTCTTCTTTCCCTTATTGGGTATGGTAGTTTCGCTTTGACTTCAAAATCTAATAGAAACGCCTTTACAACAACGAAATATTGGTTTAGTAAGGTGTTCCTTCTTCTCTCTGAGTGGCAAGACTCTATCGTTTTGGATGGGACAGTTTATCTGGACGAGACGTTTTATTCGGTCATAATGTCCGAACGCATATATAACAAGGATGGCAGTAAACCAAGAGGCCTGTCTTACAACAAGATATGCATCGGCGTAGCAAGCAATGGGGTTAACACGATAGCTTTCGTTGAAGGGAAAAGTAAGCCGTCCAAGAAAAGTACATGGAAGGCTTTCGGCACGCACATTGTTCCTGGCTCATTGCTTATACATGATGGCGAGAATTCACACTCTATTCTCGTGGAGAGGCTCGGACTCAGTGAGGAAGTGCATGCCACATCAGAGACAAAAGGACTGAAAGATGCGGACAATCCTCTCTCTCAGATTAATAAAATCCACCATCTTCTCAAACGCCTCTTGAATGCACATTCCGGATTCAACAGAGATGAGCTACAGGGGTATTTAAACTTCTTCTGTTTCATTTCAAGGAAGATAAGTAAGTTCGAAATGGTCGAAGAATTGATGGAAATCGCTTTTCAAAAATCCATTTTACTGCGTTATAGAGACCAATAATGGCGATCTACACACTGTATAGCCATTTTCTAGCAACACGGTGCAATTAGGGATTTTTCTCAATAAAACGATAGGTGAAGCTTCTTTTATATCTATCTGTCACAGTTCTATTTTCATTGAAAGGGAGGTCTTCAAATTCCACAGCTATATGACTGGACGGTTCTTTAAGGTATCCTCCGGAGTATAGGACTACGGCAGCACTGTCACTTGTGGCTTCCATTATCAAATCATCAGATTCAAGCACGAGGAGTTTATCATTAACAAGCCGGTACGCATTGTTCAACCCACATGAGAACGATAATTGAGGTAATGTGCAGATTTCTCCGAGTTTTTTAGACTGATTCAAGTCGAAAACGCCGCCTGAAGTTTTAATAAGCTTTTGCGCAGTATGGTCTGGATTATTTAGAACAACGGCATCCTCACTGACTTTTATGGCATGATTGAAAATGGTTTTCTCTCCGCTAAGGTTGAAATAGAGATGGCACGTGGTGTCTGTAAGTACAGGAACGTCACTTTCCATTTCGTGTGTGATTATCAGCTCGCTTCCATGAAGAGAATAGGTGACAGTATAGACTCTGAAACTGTTTAGATTGTCATCTCCTTTCTTCCTAACGGTTCTGTATTTGACGAATGAAGTAGCATAATCAACAGTTTCGTACACAGCATCTCTTGCAGCACTTCCTCCATGGAGGCTGTTAATTCCATCGTTTCTATCTAAAAGAATTCCATCAAAGAGGGCATACGC
>CAVDOI010000026.1:0-20530 GCA_963610485.1 Lachnospiraceae bacterium | reverse complement strand
CTTGACCATGATGACCTGCATTTCACTATCTACTGCAACGAGCTTAAGATTCTGGACTGTAACCCTCTCGTTTCCCATGTGGCCGGCCATCTTCTGTCCCTTGAATGTGTGAGCAGGGGTCGATGACATTGCTGTGCCGCCGAGATCTCTGTGGAACTTCGAACCGTGGGTCTTTCTACCGCCGCCGAAGCCGTGACGCTTCATACCGCCCTGGTAGCCCTTACCCTTGCTGGTTCCGGTTACATCCACATAAGCTACTTCCTTGAATAAATCTACTCCGAGAACATCGCCGACCTTGACTTCATTGTCGAAGTCTCTCATCTCCATGACGACCTTCTTGGGTTCGCAAACATCCTTGAACTCTCCTGCATATGGCTTGGTCGTTCTTGATGCCTTGACAGCACCCGATGCGACGACAGCTGCAGAATAACCGTTCTTGTCATCTGTTCTGTTTGCGATGACTACGTTATCCTCAACTTTAATGACTGTCACAGGAATAAGTCTGCCCTGGGCATCAAATACCTGTGTCATTCCAACTTTTTTGCCGATAAGCCCTAACATTTCTTACTTACCTCAACTTCACTGTCTTATTTCTACATCCACACCAGCAGGGAGTTCGAGTTTCATCAGGGCTTCTACAACCTTCTGGGTCGGGTCCAGGATGTCAATCAATCTCTTGTGTGTTCTCATTTCGAACTGTTCGCGAGCCTTCTTGTTAACGTGCGGGGATCTGAGGACAGTGTACTTGTTAATACGTGTCGGAAGTGGGATGGGGCCCGATACTTTAGCGCCAGCCTTAAGAACTGTCTGGACGATTGCCTTCGAGCTCTGCTCGATGAGGTCTACGTCAAAGCCTCTCAACTTCACACGGATTCTTTCGTTTGCCATTTTAAAAAATCTCCAAAAATCAACAGGTCACCGGGGATGAGGCACCCCCGGTCGGACCTTAGTTTAAAAGTTTTAAATTCAATCAGTCGAGGATTTCAGTAACCTGACCGGAAGCGACTGTTCTACCGCCCTCTCTGATAGCGAAGCGGAGACCCTTGTCCATTGCAACCGGGTGGATGAGGTCGACGATGATTTCTGTGTGGTCACCAGGCATGATCATTTCCTTTCCCTCCGGAAGGTGGCATGTGCCTGTGATGTCAGTTGTTCTGAAATAGAACTGCGGTCTGTAACCGTCGAAGAACGGCGAGTGTCTACCACCCTCTTCCTTGCTCAGTACGTATACAGTACCTCTGAACTTTGTGTGAGGTGTGATTGTGTTGGGCTTAGCAAGAACCTGGCCTCTGACGACTTCCTTCTTGTCGACGCCTCTGAGAAGAGCACCGATGTTATCACCAGCCTGTCCTTCATCGAGGAGCTTGTTGAACATTTCAACGCCTGTGACGACTGTGTTTCTTGTTTCCTTGATACCGACGATCTGTACGGGGTCGTTGACATGGACAACACCCTGTTCGACTCTACCTGTAACAACTGTTCCACGGCCGGAGATCGAGAAGATGTCTTCGATCGGCATGAGGAACGGCTTGTCGACGCTTCTCTCCGGAAGCGGGATATAGCTGTCCATTGCGTCGAGGAGTTCGTCGATGCACTTTGTTGCCTCGGGATCATCGGGCTTTGTCATTGCTTCATAAGCAGAACCCTTGATGACAGGGCAGTTAGCACCGTCGAAACCATACTCTGTGAGAAGGTCTCTCATCTCTTCCTCTACGAGCTCGATGAGGTCGGGATCATCGACCTGGTCGCACTTGTTGATGAAAACGATGATTGCAGGAACACCAACCTGTCTGGCAAGAAGAATGTGCTCCTTTGTCTGAGCCATGGCACCGTCTGTTGCTGCGACGACGATGATAGCACCGTCCATCTGAGCAGCACCTGTGATCATGTTCTTGATGTAGTCAGCGTGACCCGGGCAGTCGACGTGAGCATAGTGTCTGTTCTTAGACTGATACTCGACGTGTCTTGTATTGATTGTGATACCACGCTCCTTCTCTTCTGGTGCATTGTCGATTGCATCATAAGCAAGGGCCTTGTCTCCAAACAGTCTAGCACAGTGCATTGTGATAGCTGCTGTGAGAGTGGTCTTACCATGGTCGACGTGACCGATGGTACCTACGTTTACGTGTGGCTTAGTTCTCTCGAATTTTTCCTTAGCCATCAGTTCCTCCTTGTGGCCTATGCCACAAATCAAAATAATATTTATAAAGGCCCAAGCCTTTACAGTTCCTTGAGACAACTGACTGCCAGGTAAGTAATTGTGAAGTTCCAGAGGTCGGCAGAAATCCTGACGACATACGTAATTACCGATAAAAAACTACTTCCGGAACCACCTCTATTGCACCGGGCAATCGGTTTGGCTCTTGCCGCAGAAGGCACAGCAAAGCCATGCATAACGGCGACACTTTGACTAATCTACTTGAATTTGTAGATATTGTCAACACTCTACGATATCTTATGAAGTATCAAAAAATTAGCGGTGCTCTCTGACTATTCTGCAGGTGTGCGTTCTGTCATCCCTGTCGTAATTGATGCCGACAAGAAGCATCTCTCCCCTGTAGTTCTTCAGTACATCGGGGTATTTCCTGTCGAGTATCTGAGCAACTGCACCCTCCGCCGATTTATTCCACTTGAGTTCGATGATCATTGCTGCAGATCCGGGACTCTGCAGAGGCAGATAGACAACATCTGCATAGCCGTCACCCGCCGGAAGCTCCTCGAGCTGCAGGTAATGGTCGCGGTATGTGCATCAGGCAAGCTTGATGACGCTTCTGAGACTTGCTTCACTGTTGTAGTTGAGAGGAACCATCTCCTCCCTGTGTATTTTTTCTATCTGCCTCGCCACAGCCTCTTCATTTCCGGCAAGAGTATCAGCAAAAAGCTTCTCACTCTCACGAAGCCTCTTCATGCTTTCATCAAGCGGAACAGCATGTATAGCTGTCTGGAACTCACGCTTTATCTCCTCGTTCGGAATACGTACCGTTCCATTTTCCTCATTGTAGGCAAGATAACCCAGGTGCACGAGAAGAGTCAGGACGTCGTCCTTTCCTCTGAAAGTTGTGAGGTCGTTTGCAAAGCCGTCGGTATTCACCTTCACCTCGATTCCGCCCACAAGCTCGGCCACTGTCTTCGCCAGACCGCTGTAGTCCTTGCTTATGTACTCCATCAGCGATTCCGAAGCGGATGTCTGTGTCCAGTAGGACCTGAAGTTTCCGCTCTGGACTGCATCCATGACGGAATTCGGATTATAGACGGCTCCGACACACGGGAAGGAATAACCGTTGTACCAGTGTTTCACACTCTTGAAATCGACATTCCTCTCTCTGCAGAGTTCCTCGACCTCCCTTTCTGTAAATCCGACGTATCCGGCATAGTCCCCGGGATATATCATCGTGTATTCTTTGAAATCTGAAAGCGCAGACTGGGACCCGTCGGTTTTAATGGGGAGAATCCCCGTCATATAGGCGGCGGCTACAACCCTTGGAGTGAAGACTCCGTTTTTGAAGAGTTCTCTGAGAAAGTTCAAATAAGCTTCCTGTGCCTCTCTGTCATTCTTCGCCTCGCGGATGGGTGCATCCCACTCATCTATAATGAATACAAAACGACGGCCGGAAGAAGCTTCGACTACCCGCAGAAGACTGTTGATAAGGCTGTCTCCTTCAGAAACATTCTCCCCCAGATTCTTCAGATCCTGGAGAATCTCATCCTCAATTACATTAGCCATTTTCTTCAACGGAATATTCTTTCGTTTTACAAAAGATGTGAAATATGTCATCTCCAGATAAATCACATTGTATTCGTTAATATGCTTTTCATAGTCCGGAGCAGATGCTATTTTCTTGTCATCGAAGAGGGAGTGGGAGTCGCAGCTACAGTCATAGTAAGCCGAGAGCATTCTTGCGGCATAGGACTTACCGAAACGGCGGGGTCGCGAAACACAAATCAGCTTGCCGGTTCTGCTTATCTTCCGATTAATCAGCTCAATCAGCTCTGTCTTATCAACATAGTCGGATGAACTGATTTCCTCAAAGCCGCTGTTACCCGGATTGATGTATGTACCCATACCGGACCTCCTCAAAGTTTTATAAAAGAAGGAAACATCTTTTCCCCTGTCATACGAAAAGGATAATGGATGAAAGAACGAAAGTCAAAGTAACAATCCTATCACTACCTCCCGGAAAGGTTGCCCGGCTCCGCGGACGCATGACACAATCGGAGGATTTCCGTCTTGCCTCTTTTCAATGAAGAAACTATCTTTCTTAGAAAGAGGTAAATATGAAGAGTGTAAACTATACAACAAAGGGCACATGCGCCCGTGCAATCCACTTCGATCTCGACGACGAGAACAGAATACACAATCTCTCATTCGACGGGGGGTGCAACGGCAACCTCAAGGCCATCGGAAAGCTTTGTGAAGGAAAGGACGCAAAGGAAGTTGCATCGATTCTCGAAGGCAATACGTGCGGCTTCAAGCCCACATCGTGCGCCGATCAGCTCAGCCGTGCGATAAAGGAGAATATCTGAGAAGAACTGGGGCATTCAAAAAGGGACTGTTTCGCGCAGTCCCTTTTCTTTTTTCCCTTACAATCAGAAGCGGATGTGGCTGAATGCCTTGTTTGCTTCTGCCATGCGGTGTACATCTTCCTTCTTCTTGAAGGCTGTACCTGTAGAATTGTAAGCATCGATGAGCTCGTCGGCAAGCTTGTCCGCCATTGTCTTACCATTTCTGTTTCTTGCAGCTGTGATAATCCATCTCATGGCGAGAGCTTCACGTCTTGTCTCTCTGATTTCGGTCGGAACCTGATATGTGGCACCGCCGACTCTTCTTGACTTGACCTCGACGGCAGGCTTCACGTTCTCGAGAGCCTTGTTGAATACGTCGATTTCCTTTTCGCCTGTCTTTGCTGCGATGATCTTGAGTGCATCATAGACAATCTTCGAGGAAACAGACTTCTTGCCGTCGATCATCATGCGGCAGATGAGCTTTTCGACAGCTGTGCTGCTGTATACTGCGTCAGGACGAACTTTCCTGACAGGGGTTTTTTCTCTACTCATTTTCTCTTACCTCCCATCAAGCCTTCGGCCTCTTAGCACCATACTTCGAACGGCTTCTCTTTCTGTCAGCAACACCAAGAGTATCCTTGCTGCCGCGCACAATATGATATCTGACACCGGGAAGGTCCTTGACTCTTCCGCCTCTGATGAGAACAACGGAGTGTTCCTGGAGGTTGTGCCCGATACCCGGAATGTAAGCTGTGACTTCGATTCCGTTGGAAAGACGAACTCTGGCTACCTTACGGAGAGCAGAGTTAGGTTTCTTAGGTGTAACTGTCATGACTCTCGTACATACACCTCTTTTCTGCGGGCATCCCTCGAGAGCGGGGGACTTTGTCTTCTGCTTAGCAGTACTTCTGCCCTTTCTTATAAGCTGATTAATTGTAGGCATCTATATTCGACGCTCCTTTTTATTGGCCTTCCGTCTCACACCGGAAAGCTGACACTCCGCACAGGCGGAGTTCTATTAAAAACTGCGGTCAGCATGAGACGCAGGGGACACATGCCCGAAGAGCAACGCCGACAGGCGTCACTCCTCATCTATCATGGCATCGCCTATTTCCCTGTCATCTCCCACAGTCTTCATTTCTGCAAGATCCTCGAAGTCAGTGTCATCTTCAACAACCGCAGGGTTGTTCTCCCTGTTTGCATCCCTGACCTTCTGTTCTTCAAGAAGCTTCTGGTCTTCAGTAAGTACGATATCTCTGTAGCCGACGAATCCGGTACCTGCCGGAATGAGCTTTCCGATGATAACGTTCTCCTTGAGACCTCTCAACTCGTCTGTTTTACCAGCAATGGCTGCTTCTGTCAATGTCTGCACGGTGTGTGCGAACGAAGCACCGCTGATGAACGATTCGCTGTTGCGTGCCGCATCGGATACACCGCTGAGGCAGGGTCTTCCGATTGCGGGTACTCTGCCCTCGGCCTTCGCCTTCTCGTTCTCCTTCAGGAATTCGAGCTTGTCGACCTTCTGGTTCTCGATGAAGCGTGTATCGTTGCTTCTCACGATCTCAACTGTCCTGAGCATCTGACGGATGATGATCGAGAGATGCTTTTCGTTGATTTCGATATCCTGCTCCCTGTAGACGTTCTGGATAGCCTTTACGAGGAAGGAAAGGACCGCTGTCTCGCCCTGTACGGTGAGGACCTCTCTCGAGTTGACCTGGGCATCGCAGAGCTTGTCGCCGCACTTGACCTCGTCACCCTCTCTCACGAGGAGGACGATACCCTGTGTCGGGACCTTGTGCATATGTCTGAAGCTCTTTCCGTCGGCAGCCTTATCCTTGAATTCGTCCTGTTTTGCAAGTTCGTCGAGGATAGTGATCTTCGCATAGCCCTTCTCGATCTTGATCTTCTCGACCGTACCGGAGACATGTGCGATGACCGTGTAGTTCTCGGTCTGTGTCTTCGTTGCATCGAAGAGTGAGTTGACGAGAGGAAGACCGCCCGCGATATCCTTACTCTTGGAAGCATCTTCCTTCGGAGCAGAAGCGATTATGTCACCGGCATGGATCTCCTGTCCTTCCTCCTGGAAGTGCATGATCGATCCGCCGAGGATTGTATATGCCTTTTCGTCCGAGCCGTCCTTGGGCGCCACGATGACTGTCGGGTTGTACTTACCCAGCTTGTCACGTGATACCGTGTGCCATTCCTTGACTCCGGAAGCATGGTTTTCGACGACGAGGTAGCTCTTTCTTGCGACGAAGTCCCTCATCTCCTTTATAGTGCTGTCCTCTTCGGCGATGATGAGCTCGTTGAACGGGTCGAATGTGTAGACAATGTCGCCTGCGGGGATGACCGCGCCGTTCTCGACGCCTTCGCTGAGAACAGTACCGACCGGGATTTCCTCTTCGCTTGTCGAACCGATTACGAACGTTCTGCCGTCGGAGACGAGAAGCTTACCGTTGAATCTGGAGATGACATCCTTTCCGGCATTGTCTCTGTAGAAGGCATAACCCTTACCTACGTTGTCGCCGCTCTGTACGAGAAGCTCGGAGTACTTTCCTGTGATTTCCTCGAGGATCTTCGTGACAGTGTATCTGCTCTTACGCGGATATATCCTCTTCCCTTCCCTGTTGATTACATAGAGATTGGGGTTGATTGCGTCGATGATGACGGGATAGTCGAAGCTCTTCTCGTTGCTGGAGACAGTTGCAATACCGCCGGCATGGAAGGTTCTCATCGTCAGCTGTGTACCGGGCTGTCCGATGGACTGAGCGGCCACGACACCGACAGCCTCGCCGATTTCGACGGTCTTGTTCGTTGCGTAGTTACGGCCGTAGCACTTCTTGCACACTCCGTGTTCAGCCTCACATGTAAGGACGCTTCTTATAAGGACCTTCTCGACACCTGCATCCTCGATGGCTGCAGCCATCTCGTTGGTGATGAGTTCATTGGCCGGAGCAAGTACGACGGGCTTTCCCTCATCGTCCTTGAGGAACGGATGCACTACATCCTCGACGGGGAATGCACCCGCAATCTTGGAGTAGAGAGTCTCGTTCTTCGCACTGTCCGCGCTGACCCACATGCCGTTGATCGTATGGCAGTCCTCCATCGTGACGACGACATCCTGTGCGACGTCGACGAGCTTACGTGTGAGATAACCTGCACGCGCCGTCTTGAGGGCCGTATCTGTAAGACCCTTTCTTGCACCGTTGGACGAGAAGAAGAATTCGATGATGGAGAGGCCTTCCTTGAAGTTCGACTTGACTGGAAGTTCGATGTTGTCGCCGTTCGGCTTCGTCATGATACCTCTCATTGCACCGAGCTGTGAAATCTGCTTGGAAGAACCGCGGGCACCGGAGTCGGCCATCATGAAGAGCGGGTTGAATCCGTGCTGGTCCTCCCTCATCTCCTTCATGAGAAGGTCCGTCAGTTCGTTCTTCGTGTTGTTCCAGAGCGAGATGACCTTGCTCTTCTTCTCCTCTTCGGAGATTGTACCGCTGAGGAGCTGATCCTTGATGTGTGCCTCCTCCGCCTCCGCCTTCGCGATGAGGTCCTTCTTTCCCGAAGGAACGATCATGTCACTCAGGCCGATCGTTGCGCCGAAGAGAGTTGCATATCTGTAGCCGAGGCTCTTCACGGAGTCGAGAAGTTCGACTGCAACACTGGGCTTGTCGCTCTCGAGTGTTGCCGTGATGAGCTTCTTGAGCTGCTTGTCACCCAGGCAGTAGTTCTGGAACGGGAGTCCCTCGGGAATCGAAGCATTGAATATGATTCTTCCCGGTGTCGTTTCAGTCCACTTCACTCCGTCAGATACCGTCTTGTTGCCCTTTTCGTCGATGACGACAAGGCCCTTCTTCAGACGATAGTATATTTTCTCGTTGTAGGAGATGCTCCCCGAATCGATGGCGGCTTCGATCTCGCTTATGGAGTCGAAATGCTTTCTCTTCTGGCCTCTGTCGAGGTCGAATCTCTCCTTCGTAAGATAGTAGATTCCGAGGACCATGTCCTGGCTCGGGTATGCAATCGGCTTACCGTTTGCAGGGTCGAGGAGGTTCGTGGTGCTGAGCATGAGCGTCCAGCACTCAAGCTGTGCAGCCTCTGAAAGAGGAACATGGATGGCCATCTGGTCACCGTCGAAGTCTGCGTTGAATGCATGACATACAAGCGGATGGAGCTTGAGGGCCTTGCCGTCGACGAGGACAGGCTCGAAGGCCTGGAAGCCCAGACGATGGAGTGTCGGGGCACGGTTGAGCATGACAGGATGTTCCTTGACGACATCCTCGAGGATGGACCATACCTCCGGAGCTCCCTCTTCGACCATCGCCTTCGCCTTCTTGACGTTGGGTGCGATTCCGTTGTCGTGAAGTCTTCTGATGAGGAAGGGCTTGAAGAGCTCGAGAGCCATGAGTGACGGGACACCGCACTGATGCATCTTGAGTTCGGGGCCTACGACGATGACGGAACGGCCGGAATAGTCGACACGCTTACCCAGGAGGTTCTGTCTGAACCTTCCCTGCTTTCCCTTGAGCTGGTCTGCAAGAGACTTGAGGTCCCTCTTCGAAGCACCCTTCGCGGGGTTCTCGACCTTGCCGTTATCGAGGAGGCAGTCGACAGCTTCCTGAAGCATTCTCTTCTCGTTGCGGACGATGATGTCCGGAGCCTGGATGGAGATGAGGCGCTGCAGACGGTTGTTTCTGTTGATGACTCTTCTGTAGAGCTCGTTGAGGTCCGTGGTTGCGAACCTTCCGCCGTCGAGCTGGACCATAGGTCTCAGATCGGGCGGGATCACGGGAAGGACCGTGAGAATCATCCACTCGGGCTGGTTACCCGAATCGATGAACCATGTGCAGTACTTGATGACCGATGCGGCCTTCTTGGCTTCTCCGCTGTCGGTCTTTCCGTTCTTGCGGATGATTTCCGCGAGGATCTCCCTGTTCTTCTCCCTGAGGGCAACGAGATCGAGGTCCTTCAGAAGCTCGTAGATGGCCTCTGCGCCCATTCCCGCCTTGAAGGAGTCCTCTCCATACTTTGCGGTGTACTCTTCGTACTCTGCTTCGCTGAGGACCTGGCACTTCGAGAGCTCGTCGATCTGACCCGGGTCGATGACGACATAGCTCTCATACTTGAAGATGGAGTTGAAGTCCGCCTTCTTCATCTCCAGGAGGTAGCTCATGATGGAGGGCTGTGACTTGTAGAACCAGACATGTGCAACGGGGGTTGCAAGCTTTATGTGGCCGCTGCGCTCACGTCTGACCTTCTTCTCGGTGACTTCGACGCCGCAGCGCTCGCAGACCGTGCCCTTGTATCTTTTGCTCTTGAACTTTCCGCACCAGCATTCCCAGTCGCGGGTCGTTCCGAAGATGCGTTCACAGAAGAGACCGTCTCTCTCCGGACGGAGAGAACGATAGTTGATGGTCTCCGGCTTCTTGACTTCACCGTAGGACCACGCAAGAATCTGCTCCGGGGACGCAATCTTTATTCTAAGTGTGTTGATGTCATGTGTATCGCTCATCCCTTATCTCCTTACTGAACGTTCTTTTCCTTTTCGGCCTTGCTGATGAGTTCCCTGTCCCTTTCGGTGAGCGGAATCAGCTTGCCGTTCTCATCGTATGCGGCAAGGTCGAGTGCAAGACCTCTCAGGCCCTGGCACAGTACCTTGTATCCTTCAGGAAGATCATCCGGTCTCTCCGCCGGCTCGCCCTTGACGATAGCCTGGTAGATGTTGACCCTGCCCTTCATGTCGTCGCTCTTGACGGTGAGGAGTTCCTGCAGGTTATTCGCAGCACCGTATGCCTCGAATGCCCATACCTCCATTTCGCCGAGTCTCTGGCCGCCGAACATAGCCTTGCCTCCGAGAGGCTGCTGTGTGACGAGCGAGTACGGACCTGTAGCTCTGGCATGCATCTTGTCGTCGACGAGATGGTGGAGCTTGAGGTAGTAGATGTAACCGCAGAAGACCTTGTTGACGAACGGGACGCCTGTTCTGCCGTCGTAGAGTGTAACCTTGCTGTCCTTCGGAAGTCCGGCCTTGACCATCTCCTCTTCGATCTGCTCCATTGAAGCAGACTGGAAGACAGGGGTCTTGTACCAGACGTCGTTCTTGACTGCAGCCCACCCGAGCTGTGTCTCCATGAGCTGTCCGATGTTCATTCGTGAAGGAACGCCGAGGGGGTTTAAGCATACATCGAGCGGAGTACCGTCTTCCATGTAGGGCATGTCTTCCTGGGGAAGAACTCTCGATACGACACCCTTGTTACCGTGTCTGCCGGCCATCTTGTCGCCCTGCTTGAGCTTGCGCTTCGTGGCGATGTAGACCTTGACGGTCTCGAGGGAACCCGGAGTGAGCTCCTCCTTCTTCGTTATCCTCTGGATGTCGATGACTGTTCCTTCGACGCCGTGCGGGACGATGAGGGATGCGTTTCTCGTATCCTTGCTCTTCTCTCCGAAGATGGAGTTCAGAAGCTTCTGCTCCGGAGTATTCTCCGTCTCCGTCTTGGGAGTCGTCTTACCTACGAGGATGTCTCCCGAGCGTACATATGTACCGATGCATACGATACCGTCGGCATCGAGGTGCTCGACAGCCCTCTCGGATGTGTTGGGAAGGTCACGGGAGAATCTCTCCTCACCGAGCTTCGTCTCCTTCCTGTCGACCTCGTATTCCTTGATATGAATCGATGTATAGATATCTTCGCTGACGACTCTCTCGCTGATGAGGACGGCGTCCTCGTAGTTGTATCCGTTCCATGGAACGAATCCGACGAGGATGTTTCTTCCGAGAGCGAGCTCACCGTGATCGGTGCTGGGTCCGTCTGCAAGGACATCGTTCTTCTTTATCTCATCACCGACATGAACGAGCGGACGCTGGTTCATGCAGGAATCCTGGTTGGTGATCTCGTACTTTCTGAGTTCGTAGACATCAAGCTCTCCCGGAACCGACGGTTCATCGGGCTGTACCTTGATAGTCAGTGACGATACATATACGACCTTTCCGCTTCTTCTGGCCTTGACCATGATGGATGAGTCGTATGCCGTTCTGCCCTCCATACCCGTTCCGACACGCGGAGTTTCGGGGAATACGAGAGGAACTGCCTGGCGCTGCATGTTCGATCCCATGAGGGCACGGTTGGCGTCGTCGTGCTCGAGGAACGGAATGAGAGATGCCGCAACGGAGACTACCTGCTTGGGGGAGACATCCATCCAGTCGATCTCCTCCGGAAGCGCCGTCGAATAGTCCTGGTTGGCTCTGACGGAGACTTCGCCCTTGAGAACGAAGGAACCGTCCTTCTTCTTCTCAACCTCTGCGTTGCCCTGTGCAATTCTGGCCTTCTCCTCGTCGTTGACGTCGAGGTATCTGCACTCATCGGTGACGACACCCTTGAGAACCTTTCTGTAAGGTGTCTGGATGAAGCCGTAGTCGTTGATCTTCGCATAGTTTGCGAGAGTGAGGATAAGACCGATGTTTCCGCCTTCAGGTGTCTCGATAGGACAGATCTTTCCGTAGTGGGTGTAGTTGACGTCTCTTACATCGAAGAGCTGACGTGCATTATCCCTCTTGATACCGCCCTTGGGTCCGATAGCGGAAATCCTTCTCTTGTGTGTCAGCTCGGCAAGCGGGTTGACCTGGTCCATGAACTGCGAGAGCTGGGAGGAGCCGAAGAACTCCCTCACCGCGCCGATGACCGGTTTGATTGAGATGATGTCCTGCGGTCTGACGTCGTCGTCGGAGACGTTCATCTTGTCCTTTGCAGCCTTGACCATCTTGCTGAATGCATCGCCGAGGCTGTTCTCGAGAAGCTCTCTGACGGTTCTGACTCTTCTGTTTCCGAGAGAGTCTTCATCGTCTCTGGGGAACTTTCCATCGCCGAACTCCATGATGAGACGTGTCGTTGCGATGACGTCCTCGATTGTGAGCGTTGTCTCCTTTATGTACTTCGATTCATCCATACCGAAGAACTTCTTGTTGAGCTTGTAGCGCCCGATCTCCGAGAAATCGTAGCGGTTGGGGTCATTGAAGAAATCCTTGTAGTAGTTGATGACCTTGTCACTGTCCGTGGTTGTCCTGATGTGCTGGGGAAGGAATGTCTTCCACTTCTCCGCAACATAACCGATATAGAGGTCCTTGAACTCCTTGCCTTCCTCGCGGTAGATGCGCTGGCAGTTCTCCCACTTCTCCTTGTCGAATGCAAGGCTGCGCTTGTTGAGTGCCGAGACATCGCCCTGGATGACTCTGTAGCAGAAGATCTTCTCCTGCTGGAGTGTCTTGAGGACAGCCATCGAGGGAAGGTCGTCGAGGTTGGTCTCCTGGGTATCGATGACTTCGATGTCGTCGATGCCGGCGTTATGGAGTTCCTGGAGGTTGATGGGTCCCAGTTCGTCGCCTGCACAGAAGAGGACGCTGCCGTCCTTCTTTATGTCCTTGTATGCAAAGCGCGGAAAATGGCCGTCGTAGCCTTCGGTGCTGATGAGCTCGGATGAATAGAACTCTGATACGATCGCGTCCCTCGTCTCGAGACCGAGCATACGCATGAAGAAGGTCACGGGGATTGCAATCTTCTTGAACGACTGCGTGTCGTCCTTGCTGCGCGGACTTGTTGCATAGATGAGGTTATGGATGGCACCGTAGATCAGTGTCTCCTTGCCCTTTCTGCTGTCGTCGGAGGAAACGGAGAAGTCGACTTTGTTCTCCTTGTCGTCGACGTTGGTTCTCTCGAATACGAACGAGAGCATCGATCCCAGATAGGGATAGAGATTTGCAGCGAAGAGAGAGGACTTGAGACCCTTCTTGTTCATGTTCTTGAAGATTACTCCCGGTGAACGGACAATACTGGATACTATGACTCTCTCCGAGCCGTTGATTATGAACGTACCACGATCTGTCATGACGGGGAATTCACCGAAGAAGATCTCCTTCTCCTGGATTTCACCGCCTTTCTTCTCGAGCTGGATTCTTACCTTGACAGGTACTCCAAAAGTACTTCCCTTCTTCTTGCACTCGCCTTCCGACTTCATTGCGAATACATCGCCCGGGTCGACGCAGTAGCCGGCATAACGAACGGTCATGCCTCCGTTGGGAGCTTCGATGGGAAAATAGGTCTGGAAAAGATGTTCGAGTCCGTACCTGGGATCCGGTTCCTGTCCGTGCATGATCTTATCGAGCTGCAGGAAATCCTTGTATGAAGCAGTCTGAATCTCTACAAGATTCGGAACAGGATACTCATTGAGTACTTCGGAACCAATGTTGACTCTCTCAAATACTTTACCGTTTCCGGTCATATCGTTGTACCTCCAGAATGGAACAGAAAAATGTGTTCCGGAGCTTTCGCTGTATTTTTGCCAGGGTGTTGCGGCCGTCGTGAATTAGACGGCAAAGCCCCAGTGCCCCTGGGGAACACTGGGTGCCGTTATTAAACCGGTGTTATTTGACTTCGATAACACAGCCTGCAGCTTCGAGCTTCTCCTTGAGGGATGCAGCTTCTTCCTTGCTGACAGCTTCCTTGATCATACCGCCGTTCTCGCAGAGTTCCTTGGCTTCCTTGAGGCCGAGACCTGTGACAGCACGGACTTCCTTGATGCAGGCGATCTTCTTGGCAGCGTCGACGCTCTTGAGAGAGACGTTGAACTCTGTCTGCTCTTCGACAGCTTCAGCAGCACCTGCAGCAGCAGGACCTGCAACAGCAGCAGCTGCTGCAACAACACCGAACTTCTCTTCCATCATCTTGATGAGTTCGGAAACTTCCATGACGCTCATAGCTGCGATGGATTCGAGGATTTCTTCTTTTGTAGCCATATTATCTTCTCCTTATTCTTTTTGACGGTCTAGCAGGTTACTTGAAGACTAGGACCGTATATTTTAATTTTCAGCAGCAACTCCGCCCCTGGACTCGACATATGCGAGCAGTGTAGCGGCGAGTTTCTGTACAGGTGCCTTCATCGTACCCATGAGGGATGCGATGAGTTCCAGCTTCGTGGGAAGCTTGGAGATTGCTTCGATCTGCTCGCCGGAGAGTACTTCACCGTTGAGGAGAGCGCCCTTGACCTGGACGTTTACGCCGTCCTTGGCAGCGCCGAAGAGAACCTTTGCGACGATGTTCGCAGTATCACCCTTTACAAGCGCGACAGCTGTAGGTCCGATCATCTGCTCTTCAGCACCCGACTTGTCGAGATTCTGGAGGGCGATCTTCGCATAGCGGTTCTTCACGACTCTGTATGCCGCCTCATCCTTCCTGAGATCCTTTCTGATCTTGGTGATCTGGTCGACAGTCATGCCTCTGTAATCTGTGAAGATGTATCCGTCATAGCCTGCAAACTCTTCACGGAGTGCAGCAACGGCATCTTCCTTGGCCTTGTTTACGTGAGCCTTGTATTCTTCCATTTTGTCCTCCATTATGCGTTGGCAGCTTCAAGAGCTTCCTTTACTTCAACGTGAACGCCGGGGCCCATTGTCGAAGAGAGAGCGATAGAAACCACATAGTCACCCTTTGCGTCACTGGGCTTCTTTCTCATGATTTCAGCAAGAACTGCAACGGAGTTCTCGGCAATCTGGCTGTTCTCCATGTTGACCTTGCCGACTGCGAGGTGTACGACACCCGTCTTGTCGGAACGGAATTCAACACGGCCTTTGCCGAGCTCTGCGAGAGCACCCTTGATGTCGTTGGTGACGGTCTGGGTCTTCGGGTTGGGCATGAGGCCTCTTCTACCGAGGATGGGGCCGAGCTTACCGACTTCCTTCATCATGTCGGGGGTTGCAACTGCAACGTCGAAATCCATCCAGCCGCCCTTGATCTGATCGATGAGGTCGCTGTCGCCGACATATGCCGCGCCTGCAGCCCTTGCCTCTTCAGCCTTGTCCCCCTTTGCGAAGACGAGAACCTTCTTCTGTGCAGAGAACTGGTTCGGAAGAACGACGGTGTCTCTGACGGACTGGCTCTTCTTGAGGGTGAGCTTGACGGAGAGCTCTACAGTTTCATTGAACTTTGCAAACGAGCATTCCTTTACGAGTGCCGCAGCGTCCGCGAAGCTGTAGGTCTTTGTTCTGTCAACCTTCTTCACTGCTTCCTGATATTTCTTACCTCTCTTCATCTTACTTCTCCACTTCAACGCCCATTGAACGAGCTGTACCAGCTATGATTTTCTTTGCTGCTTCGATGTCGTAAGCATTGAGATCCTCAAGCTTTGTCTTGGCGATTTCAGTAAGCTGGGCATCTGTAAGCTTGCCGACCTTTGTCTTGTTCGGTGTGCCGCTTGCAGTCTGCAGTCCGAGAGCCTTCTTGATGAGAACCGCCGCCGGGGGAGTCTTCAGAATAAAAGTAAAACTCTTATCCGAGTAGACAGTGATGATAACAGGGATGATGAGTCCAGCTTCAAAACCTTTGGTCTTGTCGTTAAACTGCTGGACAAACTGAGGTGCGCTGACACCGTGCGGGCCGAGAGCAGGACCTACTGGAGGTGCTGGTGTGGCCTTCTGGGCAGGACACTGAAGCTTGATTACTGCGGTAACCTTCTTCTTTGCCATTTTCTTTCTCCTTACGCCGGAACCTGGTCTGAGCTGACCGATAAGCGGGGTTCCGCGCTGGTATTAACGCTCTTCAACGAAGAGCTCCCACCCTGTATGCGAGAACATAGAGGGGAGATTTCATAAATAATAATAAAAAGCCGGAGCGTTATCCTGCGATAACCTTCTCCACCTGATTGAAATCGACCTCGACAGGAGTCGAGCGTCCGAAGATCTGGACAGAGAGTCTCAGCCTTCCCTTCTGGACATCGATTTCGTCTATTGTGCCGTTGAACGACGTGAACGGACCGGCGGTGATGAGCACCTCCTCTCCGACGGAGAAATCCTGCTTTGGTCTGAAAGTCTTCTCTTCAGGAAGCTCACCGGCCATGACAAGTATTCTCTTGTGTTCCGCGGCGCTGAGCGGCTTGGGGGGTACCCTGCCGTTGGGATCTCCGCTCAGGAAGCCGGAGACACCGTTTATTCCCACGATTTTCGATACGATGGAATGCCAGCCTGTATCGGGGAGCTGGAGTTCGACGAGAAGATAGCCCGGCAGAATCTTTCTGTCCTCGATCTTGACCTCGCCGTCCTTATCGGAACGGACCCTCACCTTTTCCATCGGGATGTTGACCCCGGTGCAGTAAGCCTTGAACTCGGGATCGAGAGTCATGTACTTGTTGATGATCTTCTCGATCTTCTGCTCGTAGCCTGAATATGTCTGGATTACGTACCAACCCTTTTCCATCGTCTGTTCCCGTATCTACCTTAGAAAATAAGGTCCATAAGCTGGCCGATGCCGATATCGACAAGGCCGAGGACAATTGCAAAGACTATTGTTGAGATGATGACGATCCATGTGTAATGAATTACTTCATCCTTCTTCGGCCAAGAGACCTTCTTGAGTTCACCCCAGCTTTCTTTGAAATATTTAGCAACCTTCATATTCTACTCCATCTTCCTCGAAGTGCCAGCAGGCCAGGAGGGATTCGAACCCCCAACACCCGGTTTTGGAGACCAGTGCTCTAACCATTGGAGCTACTGACCTGCTCGCACCTCGAAGAAAGCAGCTCTGTCTTATTTGATCTTTGTTTCCCTGTGCAGTGTATGCTTGCGTTCGAACGGGCAATACTTCATGAGTTCAAGCTTCTCAGGTGTATTGCGGCGGTTCTTCTCCGTTGTGTAGTTCTTCTGCTTGCACTCCGTGCACTGAAGAGCGATCTTTTCAACCGGTCCTTTCTTCTTTGAACTTGCCATATATAATATCTCCTCACGACATATGTCGCTTCACTAAGCTCCCGGGCGGATTCGAACCGCCGACCCCCACCTTACCATGGTGGTGCTCTACCAGGCTGAGCTACAAGAGCACAGAAGCCGCATAAATTGCGACACGCATTGGAAACTCTAGCAAAAAGAGCCCTTTCTTGTCAATAGAAAGAGATGTCCCGCCGGGAATACCACCAAAATAAGATATTTCAGCCAATTCTAACGACCGCCATCAAAAGATTCAAGGGACGGAAAACTGAACATTCCAAATTTAATATCGGTCTTATTATTGAATATGTATGCACGATTTAAATAGAATAAAAAGGCAATTTACTCACAGGGAGGACCTATCGTGCCGGAAAAGGACCGCATCAGATACGGCAATACAAGCGCCGAAATAGCTCTTGATTTCGCTGAACAACTCAAATATAACCAGGACGCAGACGTCTATCATACAACGCAGGAGGGCCGCTATGAGGCCATCGCGTATGCAGTAAGGGACAGAATCATCCATCAGTGGGACCTCTCCAGAAAGACTCAGAGAAAGAACCACTCGAAGAGGGTATACTACCTTTCTCTTGAATTCCTCATGGGAAGGGCCATGACGAACAATATCATCAACCTCGGCATCGAGAAGCCGGTGAAGGATGCACTGGCATCCCTCGGCTATGACTATGAGGAGCTCAGGGATACCGAGAGTGACGCGGGACTGGGCAACGGGGGACTGGGACGTCTCGCCGCATGCTTCATGGATTCTCTCGCGACTCTTGAACTTCCCGCCTACGGCTACGGCATAAGATACAACTACGGAATCTTCAGACAGAAGATCGTCAACGGCTACCAGTCGGAGCAGCCGGACAACTGGCTCAGATACGGCAACCCATGGGAGCTCAAGCGCCCCGATCTTTCATACCCCGTCTACTTCGGAGGTCATGTGACGCACCTCAGGGAGAACGGCAGGGACGTCTTCAAGTGGGTTCCATCCGAACAGGTCAACGGCGTGGCATACGACACCCCGATAGTCGGCTACGGCGGAAAGACAGTCAACACCCTCCGCCTCTGGTCTGCAACAAGCCCCGACGGCTTCTCCTTCGAGGATTTCAACTCCGGCGACTACACCGAGGCCGTGAGGAAGAAGATCAACGCAGAGACACTCTCGCAGGTACTCTACCCCAACGACACTCTCTACATGGGTAAGGAGCTGAGACTCAAGCAGCAGTATTTCTTCGTATCATGCTCGCTCCAGGACATCGTAAGAAGGTTCAAGCGCTACGGCGACTACAGCTGGGAGAATTTCCCCCAGGAGGCGGCTATCCAGATGAACGACACCCACCCCTCCCTGGCGGTTCCCGAACTCATGAGGATACTCATCGACAACGAAGGACTGGGATGGGACGAGGCATGGGAGATCACCGTCAGGACTCTCGGATACACCAACCACACACTCATGCCCGAGGCACTCGAGAAGTGGCCTCTTCCGATGCTCCAGTCCATACTGCCCCGCCATATGGAGATCATCTACGAGATCAACAGACGCTTTCTCTCTCTTGCGGTATCCTTCTTCCCGATGCAGAACGACAAGATTGCAAAGGTGTCGATCATCGAGGAAAGCAACCCGAAGATGGTCAGGATGGCAAACCTCGCCATCATCGGCAGCCACTCCACCAACGGTGTCGCAGCTCTGCACTCGAAGCTTCTCAAGGAGAACATGTTCCCCGAGTTTGCGGAGATCTTCCCCTCGCGTTTCAACAACAAGACGAACGGCATAACACAGCGCAGATGGCTTCTTGACGCCAACCCCGCACTCGCATCCCTCATCACCGAAGCTGTCGGCGACAAGTGGATAACATCCTTCGACGAGATAGCAAAGCTCGAAAGCTTCGCATCCGACAAGGCCTTCATCGAGAAGTTCGACAGGGTTAAGAAGACTGCAAAGGATAACGCGGCGGCTTTCCTCAAAAAGGACTGCGGAATCATCCTCGACACCTCATCCCTCATCGACGTACAGGTCAAGAGAATACACGAGTACAAGAGACAGCTCCTCAATGCCTTCAATATAGTAATGATATATAACAGGCTGAAGAATGACTCCTCGTACCGTTCCTCCTTCCAGAATACGACATTCCTCTTCGGAGGAAAGGCGGCTCCGGGATACGTCAATGCGAAGCTCATAATCAAATTCATCTCGAACATAGCATCGGTGATCAACCAGGATCCCCAGGTCAAGGACATGCTGCACGTCTACTTCATGCCCGACTACAGGGTTACGCTTGCAGAGGCAGTCATTCCGGCAACCAACCTTTCCGAGCAGATTTCAACTGCGGGAACGGAGGCTTCGGGAACAGGCAACATGAAGTTCATGGTGAACGGCGCCCTCACGATCGGAACGCTCGACGGAGCCAATGTCGAGATGGCAGAGAGAGTCGGAAACGACAACATCTTCATCTTCGGTCATACCGAGAAGGAGATTGCAGCTCTAGCACCTGTATATTCGGCACGTGAGTGGATCAACGGCAACGACGAGATAAAGGCCGCAATGGACCTCATAAGATCGGGATTCTTCAACAACAATGAAAGCGGAATCTTCGATCCGCTGATCTCGTCGATAATCGACCAGAACGACAGGTACTTTCTGATGGCCGATGCCGCTTCCTACTCCTCACGTCACGAGGATGCTGTGAAACTCTACAGAGACGACCGCAGAGAGTGGAACCGCAGAAGCATCATCAATATCGCATCCTCCGGCTTCTTCTCCTCCGACAGGACGATAAAGGAATATGCCGACGACATCTGGCATATCAAGCCCGTAAAGGTTAAGAGAAGCAGCGAAGACACCGTCCTCGAAGATGCAAGAAAGGCCGACTAAGAAATATGGGGCTGTCCGGAGGACGGCCCCTTTCTCTTTGAAAAAACAGTACAATCAACGCCGGATGCCGTGAAAACGGACGAGAGGTACGTTCTTACGCCGTCACGTACAGCTGATATCTGTCAGAATTCCGGAGGAATGGGAGTGTCCTCTCTCGAACAGGACCATGGGCGCTCACAGGAAAAGCGTCTCCGGGAATGAGTTCCGGCTTTACGGGGTTTGGAAGCCTCTATCATGATAAGCAACGTACTGCTGCACACATGAAGCGGAGTCAGTCTGTAGAATTCAAAAACCTCAGGCAGGGTCCTTCTTCCCCATAGAAGAAGCCAGTTCCTCAACAGTTGACAGGGGCAGCCTGGAAGCCTTGGAAATGTCTTCAAGAGAGAGCTTGCCAAGAGCTATCAAAT
>CAVDOI010000025.1:0-22134 GCA_963610485.1 Lachnospiraceae bacterium | reverse complement strand
ACAGGTATATCAATACGGAGAAGACGATTCATCTCATCGGACTCAACTTCTCATCGGAGAAGAAACAGATAGACGCATGGAAGCTGGAAACAGTCGACAAGACTAAGGAGCCGTCGTTTCTGGGGTGAAACAACCGTCCCTGACCAGGAAGCGGACAGTTTTCATTTGATGAATTTACATGGCGAGCGCCTGTCGAATTTTGATGTGTGTTCTTGATATCGCAGGCTGCATCTTGTTTTTCAAGTGAGAAACAGTCTCATTCTGTCTGTCATACAGATATCTTCAGACCGAGCGTCAGCTGAAGGTCGTTCTCCCTCTCTGTGACGGCCTGCGTGCTCTTCGTGTAAATGAATCTCGATATCCAGTCGAGTTCGAAGCTGAATGACACCTCCGGCCATGAGAAGAGAGACGAGAGGCTGGAAGCGCCTTCAAGACCGACAACCATGAAGTATCTGACTCTGTCGCCGTACGGGGTGTCGCCGGGAAGATTCGCCCATCCTTCATTTCTGCCTTCAGTGTTATGAGAGGAGAAGATATTCACTTCTCCCTTCTGTACGAAGCGGGTGAAGAGGGATGCCTCCCAGCTCTCGAGGGAGGTGTACTTTCCCCTGATCTCGAGCATTCTCGTGTCCCCTCCGTACGGGAATCCGATATAATCGAAGTAGTCGACGAAATAGGCATCGGCGTTGACTGCGTTATATCGGTAGACCCGGATGAAGTCCACTTCGTCCCTGCGGTAAAGAAGGGGCATCGTCTTTGTGTATTCGGCATAGAGGAGGAGTGTGCCGTCGTGTACGGTCTTTCTGTACGAGAGTCCCGTGACGAATCCCATCGAGTTGCTCTGGCTGTCGTCCTCGTTGGGAGCCCTGGCCTGGTCCATGGCGAACTGGCCGTAGAATTCCAATCCCTTCATGAGGAGGACGTTGACATCGAGGTACAGGAAGGCGTTGAACATGCTCCTGTTGTTGATGTTGTGGTAGATGTAGGAGGGATTGAAGTACATGAGGGAGAGTGTCTTGTACTTGTACATGACATTCTCGCTGACTGTCAGGGATACCCTGTCGAGGATTCTGAACTGGAGTGTGTGGATAAGGTATATTCTCCCTTCTTCATCCATGTGTTCGCCGGGATTCACGGCGGTGTTGAGGAACATCAGGACGGAATCGAACCTGAAGAAAGGAGAGAAGAAGGTGAGCTTCGAGTAGTCGCTGAAGGTGTGGTCGTCGACAAGCAGGTTGCCGAAGTATGCGTTGCCGAGGCTGAGATAATCTCTGCTTATCGAGAAGTTCCAGTCCCTGCCGCCGAATGAGAAGACGGCTCTTCTCGGCCAGATGAAGGAGAAGTGCGTCGTGTCGAGGAATACGTTCGACATTGCATTCTCCGAGAAGAAGTGTGATCTGCTGACGAATGAGCCGCCGTCTATTCTGTACGATGCGACATATCCGTCCGAAGTGAGGCGTCCGCCGTCTGTGGTGCTGTAGGGGGTGAACACATCGAGTCTGTCTGCCCGTCTGTATCTGTAATGTATGTCTGAAGTGAGGTAGAAGTTGTCGTTGGCACCCGTTTCGATATAGAGGCGGAGAAGGGAGTTCCGTTCATCATAGGACCTTTCCCAGTCGGTCTCTGTTATGAAGGATTCATCATTTGTGTGGAAATACCCCTCGGGTGCTATCTCAAGGCCGACGGAAAGAGAGAAGTCCTCTCCCCAGTTCCACCTCAGACCGCGTCCGATTCTCTCCTCGATCTTATCGTAGAGCTTCCTTCCGTACTCATCGAGACTGTTCCTGTCGACTGCTGAAAGAAGTTTCCACGCTTCGGCCTCCGACCACGGCCTGTTGCCCGACGGCCTGACGAGGGCGGCTTCGGCGTAGAGGCTGTCCATATCTGAATAGACAGGATCGCCGGAAGGAAAGATTATGGCGTTGTTTGTATATGCAGAGGCCGGAAAGACCGCCAGAATAAGAGTGATGAATAATACAAGTCTTCTCTTCATTTTATAATCCCACATCAGATAGTAGAACACGGGTAAGATGAGTTGGCAAGAAAAGAAAAAGGATAAAAATATAAAATCAGTCAGGTGTACGGTTTTTGTTGACAGCTCGAGGGGGCGGTCATATGCTCAAAACAGGCGGGAAATCCGCCCGTGGGGTTATTCATGAAGAAAACAATCATCATTCTGCTTATCTCGGCACTCCTTGCCTTTTCTCTTTCCGCCTATTCGAACGGAGAGAGGATAATCTCCGTCGACTCCCCGGCCTGGAAGGCCATGGAGAATCTTTATATCATCTCGGGACACAGTCTTCCCTCATCCTCCGGTCCCTGGAGCGAGGACGAGATGACACTGATGCTCGAGAGGATAGACTACTCGTCCCTCAATGAGGCCGGACAACTGCTCTATGACTACATATACAGCATAGTCGTCTCTTCCCCGAAGAGGGAGTACAGCGACAATCTTGCGCTCTCGTTCGGTCTCGAGACCAATCTCGAGGGCTACCTCCATACAGACAGGGAGAACACAGTGGACGAGAAGGACTGGTTCCACGGCTTCACATCCCGCCGGCCGCTTTTGAACCTCACCTTCGAGGCATGGCCGCTCGACTTCTTCTACGGCTACTTCGAGTTCACGCTCCAGCATAACTACGGCTACAACGTTGGGCTCTACAGCGGCAGCAGCAACGCCCTCTACAATAATACGTTCAATACAAACATTCCGTATGTCAACGCACTTCTCTTCTCCGCGCCGTCGAACGGTGACGCATTCGCAGACTTCGACTGGACCTTCCCCTACAAGGCGCTCGTCTCTGCGGGCGGCAGCCACTGGAATATCACGGCAGGAAGGGACAGGCTGAACTGGGGAAGCGGAGAGACGGGAAACCTCATGCTCTCCTCCTCGTTTCCGCGGCAGACGTTTGCACGCTTCAACACCTACTTCAATGAATTCAAGTATTCAATCGTATTCGCAGTCTATCCCGGAGTCGACTCGGTGGAGAGTCAGTACTCGAAGAGCCTCGAGGGATACAAGACACTTGTGACGCACCGCCTCGAATTCACACTCTTTGAAGGAAAGGTGGGGCTTGTCGTCAACGAGGCATGTATGTTCTGGTCGTCAAATAGAAGTCCTGATTTCACGCTAGCCCAGATCAACCCCTTCGGCTTCATGCATAACGAGTACGCGGCGGGGAATGCGAACTCGCTTCTCGTCTTCGAAGCCGACTACACCCCGATAAGAGGCATCAACCTCTACGGGCAGTTTGCAGTCGACGAATTCTCCGGCCCCGGAGAGGGAAGGACAAATCCCAAGGCATTCGGAGTCCTTGCGGGTGCAAAGGGTGCGCTGACACTCGGCAGCGGTATTCTTTACGGCTCCTTCGAGTTTGCCCATACCGATCCCTTCCTCTATATCAGAGGACTGCACTATTCCGATAAGAAGGAAGACTACAGGGGCTACGGTTTCAACGCCCTCCTCAGAACGGTCTCCTGCGACAGGATAACGCTTCAGAACAAGTTCGTCACATATACATACGGCAACGACGTCATCCTCTTCGACGGCAGGATCAACTATATCCTTCCCGGCTCGTTCAGACTCGGATTCGAGGCTGCTTTCATCGAGCACGGTTCGATGAACGCCGACAGTTACTGGGGAATGTACAGGGCCGAGTACGAGAACGCTCCCGACATAAAGACACCTACGACATACAACCCCTTCGACCCCGAAGACTATGATGCGGCGACAGGGACTGTGAAGAGCGTGAAGAAAGTCGAATCTTCCATCATCCTTTCACTCAGCGGAGAATACAACATAAAGAGCAGTCTCAGTGTATATGCGGCGGCGGACTGCGTCATCGTGAGGAACAAGGACAATGTCGAGGGAAGGAATTCGACGGACTTCCAGTTCACCTTCGGCATCGGCTACACACTTTGATTCTTTTCCATCTCAACATCGTCCGCCTCCTCCGGGCTGGACGATTCTGCTTTTGTTTATGATAATACTTCCCGTATGCTCAGATATTACCTTCTCGCAGTTCTTACACAGACGGCCATCGCCGCCTATGCCCCCTATACCCAGATAGTACTCCGCAACAAGGGGTACTCGTACTCCCTCACCGGCGTCATAATCGCAGTCGGACAGGCTGCGGCAATCGCGGGGCCGCTCGTCATGTCGGCACTCTCGGACAGGGCGGGGAAGACGAAGAAGTTCATCGTGCTTTCAGCGCTTTCCGCCCTCGTTTTCGCATTCCCGTTCTTTCTCTCGGGAAGCGAGACTGTCGTCATTCTCTCGATCTTCTTCCTCGATATATTCTTCTGGTCACTCAATCCCCTCTGCGACGGTTTCCTGAGCCGCGCCATCAGGGGAAGGAAGACGAGCTACGGCACTCTCAGGGCCTCGGGCACCTTCGGCTACATGACGGCGCTCACACTCTTTGCTCTCACGTCGTTTCCCGACGAGAGCAGCAACCCGTCCATCCTTCTCTCGTTCTCGATCTTCGTCGTTCTGTTTCTCATTGCGGCACTGCTCCAGAAGGATGAAAGGAGGGAGAGAAAGGGGAGCAGAAAGGTATTCTTCTCTCCCTCATGGTTCACCCCGGGCTTCTATATCTTCATGTTCATAGTAGCCCTTACGCGTATCGGACAGGCAGTTGTAGAGAAGCTCCTCGCCTCCTACATGACGGAGACGCTCGGGCTCGGAAGCTATTTCTCGCTCTTCATTGCAATCGGGGCGCTCTTCGAGTTCGGCTGCATGATACTCTGCGGCAGACTTTTGAAAAAGAAGAAGGTGACGCCGGCGTTCCTTCTCTTTCTCTCGTCAGTTGGACTGACGGTGAGGCTCCTTCTCTATGTCATTCCCTCGATATGGGTATTCGCCGCCGCCCAGACACTCCACGGCCTTACCTTCGGTGCGCTTCATGTCGCCGCGACGACGTATGCCTCGGAGAGTGTCTCGAGCGAGCACTACGAGGTTGCCATGTCGATATACTGGGCGCTTGCGACAAACCTTCCCGAGCTCATCGGGTCGCTCTGCGGAGGCTTCGTAATCGACGCCTTCGGCTACCCGGTGCTCTTCATGTCATACTCGCTCTTCCCGCTCATCGCAGCGGTGCTCTGTGTGGTGCTGAGAAAGAGAATATCAGGCGGAAAGAGGTGAGAGCGTTCTCTTTTCCAGTTTTCTGAAATAGAGAGCGTAGCTTATCGTGATGAGGACGCTGCACAGCAGCCATCCGAAGGGATAGCCCATCGCTATCGGGAGTATCGTATTGGATATGAACCTTTTCATTACATAGAGGTAGACCTGGCGCGCGAAGACGAAGGAGAAGAGCATGATGACCATCGGCACCTGGCTCTTTCCCGCCCCCCTGAGGGACGCTCCGTATACCTGATTGAAAGTACAGAGCAGGTAGAAGGGGGAGAGCACCCTCAGAAAGAGTGTCCCGTACTTGACGACTTCGCTTTCCTCTGCCGATATGAAGAATTCGACGACACGCGGTGCGAATGCGATGACGGGGCCGATGAGGACGAAGGTCGAGAGAAGGGCCAGAAGAAGGGCCCTGTCGGCACCGCGGCGGGCACGGTTTATGTCACGCGCACCTATGTTCTGACCGACGAAGGTCATGGCTGCAAGTCCCAGACTCTGCATCGGCAGGAAGAGAAGCTGGTCGACCTTTGAGTAAGCCGTCCATCCTCCCATGACGTCCGTTCCGAAGTAGTTGATGTATGACTGTACGAATACATTTGAAAACGATGTGACGGCCATCTGTACTGCCGACGGCAGTCCGATGAGGATTATTGACTTCAGAATCTTCGTGTCGAAACAGAATGATGAGAGTCTTATCCTTACAGGGGACTTCGTCCTGACGAGGGCCGCGATTACCAGAGCCGCCGACACCCCCTGTGATATTATCGTGGCCCATGCGACTCCCGCAGTGCCCCAGCCGAACGAGATCACGAAGACAAGATCGAGGACGATGTTCATCAGTGCCGATACGACGAGGAAGATGAAGGGAAGGCGTGAGTTTCCCACCGCACGGAATATCGAGGAGCCCATGTTGTAGAGCATAAGCCCCATGACGCCGCCGAAGTAGATGTTGAGATATATACTCTGTTCGACGGCGACCTCTCCGGGGGATCCCACCATCTTTATGAATGTCGGCACCATCATGATACCGAATGCGGTCATCAGAAGCCCCAGTACTGTCATGAAAACGACGAAGGTATGGACTGCGCGCGATATGTTCTTTTCGTCTCCCGCTCCGAAGTATTGTGATATCACGACACCGGCACCGGTCGAGAAACCGCCGGCGAAGCCGATGAGCATGTTGATGATCGAGCTCACCGTTCCCACGGCGGAGAAGCTGTTCTTCCCCACGAAGTTTCCGACACACCAGGTGTCGAAGGTGTTGTAGAGCTGCTGGAAGAGCTGCCCGAGAAGTATCGGGAGCGAGAAGGATACAAGAAGCGGAACAATGTTCCCCTTCGTCATGTCGAGTGTGCCTCTGCCGGTTGATGCCATATAAAGAACATAACGCTTTGTCGTTTTTTTGTTAAGGGTGTACGAAAATTACAGATGATAAAGAAACCTCTTGCCTAAAAGTGAGATTTATGGAATTCTAAGTTATGGCATATAAAGAAGATAGACTTGACAAGGTAATAGGCTCGCTCGGTTTCTCGTTCTCCTCTCTTCCATTTAAGGACGGAGACGTCGACATAAGGGAGGTCACGCACTCGGCAGACATCTTCCTCGAGGCGAGATTCAACTACTTCGACATATCATCACAGTACCAGAGGGCGGCGACTGCGACGATCGATGCCCTCCGGAAACGCTATGCACGGCGTTCGTACTGCCTTTCGACGACGGAGTCCTCCCTCGAGGGCTATTCATCCCGGTTCGAGAGACTCTCCATAGAGTACTATGACTTCTTCGCTCTCGGGAACGAGGGCATAACACATGAAAACGCAGCTTTCCTGAAGAAGGAGAAGGAGGATGGCAGGATACATCATCTGGGGCTGAAATGGACGGGGGATGATGAGACTCTCTCGAAAATACTCTCCGCTCATAAGGGAGTCGAGTATGTAATACTTCCTCTCAGCGTTGCAGACTTCTTCTCGGAGAGTGTCAGAAAAAGGTGTTATGAGAGAGCTCTCGAGGCATCCGTTCCCGTCATAATCGAGACAGGAGGCAGAGAGATAGAGGAGAGCTTCCCCGGAGAGAAGAAGAAGGTGCTCCATGAGCGTCATCCCTCATGGCCTCTTATTGCATGGAACCTCCGCTTCCTCCATTCCCTCGAGGGGGTCGTCACTGTCACCATGCCGCTGGGGGATCTTCCGACGACGAAGGATGCCATAAAGGCATTGCGGCGCTTTTCAGTTCTGAAACCGGAGGATATGAGTCTGATTCTCGAATAAAAAGCCGCCTGATGGAAAGAAGGCGGCCAAAAAGGAGGATTTATGAAAAAAATATTCAAACCCGCTGAGGGGGAGAATTACGAACTAAACCGGTTTTGATATCTCTCAACCACGAGGAAAATAACACTATCATCAAATAGTGTAAATACATCCGATGCATAATTTTTCACATTTTTCGAAAAACGTCTTCTCTGCTGAGTGGTTCAAAGCACCAGAAGCGGTGCATACGTCCGGAGGGTGACAAAGAAAAACCATGCCGGACTGATCCGGACATGGTCGGGGGAATATGTGTTACCCTCACGGTTCAATGAATGAGCCTTATTTGGAACGTCTGCATCCGCAGCCCTTTCCTCCGGCCTTCTTCTTGTAGCCGCACTTCGGGCAGACACCGTTTTCGTCGAGTGCGATACCGCACAGCGGGCACCTCTCCACACTCATGTGTGACTCATATTCCGCACTTGCCCTGTTCACGCCGCTCGAGAATTCGAGTCTGACGATGTTGAGTTTGTCCTTCAGAAGTTCATAGACCATCTTGATGAAACCCTCGACAGTCATTGTCTCCTTGGTGACGACAAGACGGCATTCGGGATAAGCCGTGCAGAGTTCTGTTCTGAATGCGGGGCCCTTCATTGTGTTGGAAGGATGTCCGTCCTTGATTCCCTGAGCCTCGTAGACCGAAAGAACTGCCGGAAGCAGGGGATCGTCCTCTCTCAGAACGAGTGCGTGGTCGAAGTTCTGGAGAACGTTCCATGCGGTCTTCTTGATTTCGTTGCACGGGAAAACCATGTTGACGCCGCAGTTGATGGAATCTTCGACTTCGATTGTCAGGATTCCGGTGTGTCCGTGAAGATACTGTGCTTCACCCTTGAAGTTGTAGAAGCGATGTGCATACTGCAGATCGAGTGTTGTGATGCTTCTCATTTTTTTGTCTCCTCTTATTAGGAATTATTCCTAATTAGAAGATAGTTGATTTGTCCCTCCGTTGTCAAATGTTGTTTTTGTCACTTTATTCCGCATTTTCTGCAGGTCGATAGTATGAGACTCAATAAAAAAAGACACAGTCACCTGTGTCTTACTTTCTCCCCGGGAGGGATTTGAACCCCCGACAGGGTGGTTAACAGCCACCTGCTCTACCGACTGAGCTACCGGAGAATGTCCTGTCGAACACATGAACTTTAGAGCAAAAGACAATTCATTGTCAATAGAGTGCAGGAAAATAAATCGGAGCAGTGAAAGAGAGGAGGAAAAGCCGTCCTTTTCAGGGGACGGCCGCGGGTTATCTTCTTGTCTTGTACTCTTTGGGAACAGGGTTTCTTCCGTCCCAGATGATCTGTCTGAAGTGCATCGGGTCCGTGTTGCCTTCGGTGTTGATCATGAAGATGAGGGAATCTTCATCGATATTAAGCGCTTTTCTGAGCTCTCCGTCCTCGTTTTCCGTGAGGAGGGAGTAGAGGGCTCCGAGAGGCACGGCTCCGCTTTCGCCGCTGATGACGAACGGGTCGCCCTTGAGGGGGCAGGAGAGGATTCTCATGCCTCGCGCCGCAATGTAATCGGGAACCTTGATGAATATGTCCGCATTGCTGTTGAGGATGTCGAAAGCAATCGGGGATGGGTCTCCGCATGCAAGTCCCGCCATGATTGTGTCGAGGTCTCCCTTGACGCTGTGGCAGAGTCCGTCTCCGGCCTTGATGGACTCGTAGACACATGCCGCCCTTTCGGGTTCGACTACGATGAAAAGGGGAGGATCCTCGGGAAAGAGTGCAGTGTAGAATCCGACGACGGATGCCGCGAGTGCCCCGACTCCAGCCTGGACGATCACGTGTGTCGGCTTCTGTATGCCCATGCCGGCAAACTGTTCCTGCGCTTCGAGAAGCATCGATGTATAGCCCTGCATGATCCATGTCGGAATTTCACTGTATCCCGGCCAGGATGTATCGGAAATGACATACCAGCCGTACTTTTCCGCATCCTCTGCAGCTCTTCTTACTGCGTCGTCGTAGTTGCCGTCGACGACTGTTACTTCGGCGCCGTACTTCTTTATTGCATCGATTCTGGCCTGGGTCGTCTCGCTGTGGACGTAGATCTTGCACTTGTGGCCCAGCATCTTCGCCGCCCATGCCAGCCCCCTGCCGTGGTTGCCGTCGGTTGCCGAGCAGAATACGATGTCACCGACCTTGTCGTGGCATTCCTTGCTTACAAGATAATCGAATGAGAGCTCACCTTTCTCCATTCCGAGAAGCTTCTTCATAAAGCGGTAGATGGCGAATGAGCCGCCCATCACCTTGAAGGAGTTGAGTTCGAGGCGCTCCGCCTCGTTCTTGATGTAGATTCCGCCGACGCCGAGCATGTGGCTGAGGTTGGGCATGGCGAGAAGGGGGGTCATCCTGTATCCCGGAATCTGGCGGTGGAACTTCCTCGCCTCCCTTGCAATCGTGACAGGGAACATCTCCTTTGCCCTGCTCTGGTCTTTCTTCGTTAAATCTCCGTTGTTGTGAATGATGTATTCGTAGTCATTAGTCATAGATATGCCCTCTTATCGGATACATAATAGATAATTTGGAAAAAATTGCAATATCCCGAAAGATTTTTTAAAAAGTTGTGTAATAACTCAGAAAATGAAGTAAAAATTAACGTATTTTTGCTAAAACTGAATTTCGGCCGGCTGTTATCCGTCATCTCCATCGCCAAGCGGAAGAAAGCGGCAGAGAAAGGGGAAACATTGAGGTGTAAAAAATCCCCACAGCCGCAGGGAGTGGGGATTCGTACCTTTCAGATCAGTTGAAGGAATGGATGATGGCGCTGATCTCGTCCATCTTCTCCTTGAGCATCTTCTCGCTCTTTGCTTCGCATACAATCCTCAGATAAGGCTCGGTATTGGACTTGCGGACGCTGAACCACCAGTCGGGGTATTCGATTCTGTAGCCGTCGAAATCCATGACCTTCTCCGCATTTGGAGCGTACTTCTCGTAGAGGGCCTTTATTGCACCGTCCTTGTTTTCGAGACGGAAGTTCGTTTCGTGTGAGTTTGCATAGACGATGACGTCCTTGAGGAAGGAGGAGAGTGTTCTTCCTTCCTTCTTGAGATCCTTTACAACATTGAGAACCAGGAGGGAAGCGAGAACGCCGCTGTCGCAGTTGCCGAACTCTCTGAAGTAGTAGTGGCCGGCAAGTTCGCCGCCGAAGACACCCTTTATCTCACGGATCTTGAGCTTTGCGAATGCGTGTCCGACCTTCCAGATCGTATTATCCCAGCCTTCCTTCTCGAGGTAGTCAGTCGTGCTCTTGCTTGTTCTGACGTCGCAGAGCGATGCGCCGAGCATGCCCTTCTTCTTGTAGTAGTAGCCGAGAACCGCTGTGATGTAGTCGGGCTGGATCCATTCGCCCCTGTCGTCGACGAAGATGACTCTGTCGGCATCGCCGTCGTAGATGACGCCGCAGTCGGAGCCGTTCTTCTTCACTTCCTTCTCGAGGTCTCTGCAGTTCTTTTCATCGAGAGGGTTCGGCTCATGGTTCGGGAACGAACCGTCGAGTGTATCGTAGATGTAGTGGATATTCTTATTGTTCTTGAGAACGTCCTTGATGATGATGGATGACATGCCGTTCGAGCAGTCGATGGAGAGCTTGAGATCCTCCAGTCCCTCTGCGTAAGGTGCAAAGAACTTGATGTACTCCTCCCTTACATAGGAGTAATCCTTGACAACACCCTTCTTAGAAGCGGGGACGACCTCGTTTTCGTTCACCATCTTCTCGAGGTCCTTGAGACCTGTCTCCCCTCCGACGGGAAGAGCGCCGGTGCGGCTGATCTTGAGACCGTTGTACTCTGCCGGGTTATGGGAAGCCGTGATCTGCACGGATGCATCCGCCTTGAGGAAGTTGGTTGCGAAGTAGACCATGGGTGTCGAACTCAGTCCGAGATCCCATACATCGGCACCGCTGTCCGTTATGCCCCTGATGAGTTCGTCGTGAATGACGGGAGATGACAGTCTGACATCTCTGCCGACGACTACATGGTCGGTCTTCAGAAGAGAAGGAAGGAAGAATCCCACCTTATAGACGGTCGTCTCGTCGAAGTCCTTCTTCCAGACGCCGCGGATGTCGTAAGCTTTGAAAACACTCATTTTTAAAACTCCTTGTTTTTATCGATTAATTTTTTGAATTCCTTGTAAGACGGAAGCTCGAAGAAGAAGATCCGGTCTCCGACGACGAGTTTCGTACAGTTCTTTGTGAATATCTTATTCAACAATGTTGCACTTTTACTGACATCATTTATTGTTTTTAGGGATTTCTCGGCACTCCGCCTCGAACAGTACTCCACGCTCTTCACATCCCGGAGGGGGAGGGCGATTTCGAGCTTGACGTATGCCTCCTCTCTTTCCTTCTCGCTTTTCGACTTTATCTCGTAGCCGAGAATCGTGCTGGGGCGGAAGAAATCCTCGATGATGAGACTTCTGCCGTCGGAGTAGAGGAAGACGCCCCATTCACGCCTCTCCCTCCCGAGTTCTGCAAACCATGTCGCATAGGTGCGCCAGATCAGCTTCCCCCCTATCTTCTTCTCTCTCTCCTCGATGAAAGCCTTAACGTCTGTGTCATATACCATAGCCCTAATAATAGCAAAAGAGGAAAATGAACGGCTATCTTTTTTTTCAACTATTCGATAATATCTCGTCTGTGGATGACTATTTAAGAAAGGATTTCGGAAAAATCCTCAAATCTTCCGGCCTCGAAGCCAGACGCTGGATGAAGAATACTGACAGCAGCACCTCCCGTGTCTATGACAGAAACCTGGAAGAACTACCTGTAACGGTTGATTTTTACGGTGACCGGACACGTATCGTCGACTACTCTGACGGCGGTCTCGGAGATGAGACGAGAGCTGAGATAGAGGACATTGTGTCGCGCTATCTCTACGTTGAGAAAAGCCGGATTGTCTACGTCGTCAGAAAGAAGAGAGAGGGCAGAGAGCAGCACGAAAAGGGTGAGGGTGAGTGTCCGGTGACGGTAAGGGAGAACGGCCTTGTCTTCGAATGCGAACTTGAAAAATACGCCGACACGGGTCTCTTTCTCGATATGGAGGAGGCCAGGGCGATGGTGGGGGAGATGGCGAAGAACCAGCGTGTTCTCAATCTCTTTTCATATACGGCGTCGTTCTCCGTCTATGCCGCATCCGCTCCTGCACAAAGCGTTACGAGCGTCGATCTCTCGAATGTATATTCACAGTGGGGAAGACGCAATCTCAGCGCCAACGGCTTTCTGGACGAGAATATATACAGCTGTGTGACGATGGATGTCAGAAAATTCGTGAAGGAGGCTGCACGTGATAAGAAGGTCTGGGACCTTGTCATCATCGATCCTCCTGCATTCTCCAATTCTCACAAGGCTGAAGACTGGGATGTACAGAAGGACCACGCAGAACTTCTGAGAGGTGTGTATGACATCCTCTCCGACGGCGGTGTCGTACTCTTTTCGGAGAACCTCCAGGGTTTCAGATTCGAGAAGAGGAAACTTGATGGAATGTATGAGCCGGAGGAACTCACATCCTCCCTCTATGCCCTGAACTTCTCTCATAAGAGGAAGAGCTGCAGGGTCTGGTTATTAAGAAAAAACAGCGGAAGAAAACGTGAAAGGAAAGAAAGAAAAATGAGTGAAGAGCTTGAAAGATTCAGCGTGAATCTTGACGACGGCAGAGAAGAAGGGAAGAGGGAGAGAAAGGAGGCACGCTCCTTCTCTTTTGACGATAACGAAAAGGAAGAGAAGGCGGAATTCTCTTCAGATGACAGGAGAGGAAAGGGCTGCCCTTCAAGGAAGTCTGCTTCCGGAAGAGGAAGAAGGGACGAAAGGGAATTCTGCCGAGACGGAAGAAAGTACGGGAGCGGAGAAAGGGATACAGACGGCCGTGACAGATACAGCGAGCGTTCATCATCCCGCTGTGGCGGCAGGGAGGACCGGCGTGACCGCTACAATGGCAGAGACAGTTACATAGACGGTTACAGAGACGGTTACAGAGACCGCCGTGACCGCTACAATGACAGGGACAGTTACAGAGACAGCTGCAGAGACCGCCGTGACCGCTACAGTGACAGAGAGGAACGTTCTTCACGTTACAGTGACAGAGAGAACTACAGAGGCCGCCGTGACCGTTACAGCGACAGAGAGGAACGCCCTTCAGTTTACGGCGAAAGAGAACACGGCCGTGACAGGAACGACGGCCGTGGATACAGAAGAGAAGGCTCGAAGAACTGGAGAGACGGCCGTGACTATTCGAAGAAGGAGGAGCATTCGTCGTTTGCCCGCAGAGAGAGCGACGGCAGCAGATCCTCATACAAGCGCTCGTCATATTCATCCCGGGACAGCTATTCATCGTCCCGCGACGGAAGACGGGACAGGGACGGGAGGAAGAAGTCTTCCCCCAAGCCCTTCGGCTATGACTCCTTCATGGCCAACAAGAACCGTCAGGGAGCTACGGCTGACTGGCTGAAGGACCAGGAATACATCGAAAAGAACGACGATTGAAAAGCGCCCTGCCGATGCAGGGCCTTGTTGTTGAGGTCTTGAATGGAAAAGTTCATCTACGGAAGAAAGGCACTCGTCACGGGTGCGACAAGCGGAATAGGAAAGGCTGCGGCAGAGGCCCTTGCAGAGAGGGGCTATGAGGTATGGGGAGTCTCCCGCAGTGCGGAAAGAAGTGAAAAGACAAGGGGAATGGGAAAGCTCATACTCCGTCCGATGGATATCACAGACGGGGCGTCCGTAAAGGCCGTTCTCGACGAGATGGGCTCCTTCTCGCTTCTCGTGAATGCCGCAGGTTTCGGAATCGGGGGAAGCGCCGAGGACAGCGATCCCGCCCTTGTGAGGGCTCTCTTCGAGACGAACTACTTCGGAACCGTGAACCTTACACGCCTTGCACTTCCTGTGATGAGAAAGAGCCATTCCTCCCTCGTCATTGTCATTACATCGGTAGCTGCAAGGGTGCCTCTCCCGTTCCAGTGTCACTACTCTGCGACGAAATATGCCCTTGAAGCACATTTCGAGGCTCTCAGGATGGAGAGTGCGCGCTTCGGTGTGAGGGTTGCCGTCATCGAGCCGGGGGACCTTTCAACGGGGTTTACGGCAAAACGCAGATGCGCCATCGACTCATCGTCGCCCTACTGGGCTTCATACAGGCGTGCGATAGCACAGATAGAGAAGGACGAGAGGGGAGGCGGGAGCCCCTCCGGGATTGCCGCCGCCATTGTAAAGACAGCCGGACGCCGCAATCCTCCAGTGAGGACGGTATGCGGATTCAGGTATAGGATTCTCTGCTTTCTGATGAGGATTTTCCCCGACAGGCTCATACTATTCATCCTCTCCCGGATGTACAGAATCTAGTCCTTGATCTCCTCGATATATGTGAAGGGAAGCCATATGTTGATGACTCTGTTGAAGAGAACCGCCTCTATGCGGCAGTTGCGGTTCTTCTTGGAGTATTCCTTTATCCGGCCCTCGAGGGAAAGCAGCGGACCGTCAATTATCTTGACCTTTCCGTTGACTTTGACGGCCCTGCTCATTCCTATGATTCCCGTTGAGGAGAAGACCCAGCGCGCGTATCTGAGGTCGTCGCCGCGGAGGATTATGTCGTCCTTGTCTCCGTAGTAGACGAATGCAAAGCCTTCGCGGAACTTTCTGTCGAGGTTCTCGATGTGGTAATCCTTCGGAGTGAAGAGAAAGACATAGGAAGGAAGGACGTTCTTCTGCTCGGTACTCTTTGTCCCTCTCACGCTCTTGTGGGAGAGCTTCATGAAGGGAAGCGCCAGTATCTTGTCGTTGAGCATGTTGATATGGCCGGCCGCATCTGTCTCCCAGCCCGTCTTCGTCCTGAGGCAGTAGGCATTGTAGCCCTCGTCCTCGAGCCGGGTCTGGCGGTCCCTGATATCTTCCGTTATGATCCATTGAGTCATTGGTACATGTTACTTCAAAAGACGCACTTTTGAAACCATGAATGAATAATCCGGTCATGTCGGAAATATATGAAAGAAGAGCTCTTTCTGTTACCATTAGGAAAAATATCTGTTTAAATTGTATCAGATGGAGCTGAGACTGTGAAAAGAACGTTTATCCTTTTGTTGATTCTTGCTTTTGTGCTTCTCTCTTTCTCGTGCAGGAAGAAGGAGGGGGAAGATACATCGTCGTCCTTATCTCCTGTCGCCGGGATGACGGCACCTTCTTCATCTTCACTTCCATCCGTCGGAGAGAAGAGCGAGAAGACACCTCTCACACTCTCTTCTGCCCGGAGCGACGGGGTGAAAGAGAATGAGGATTTTTCTCTCGGCCTCTTCTACCGCGGGGGAGAGATTCTCATAAAGGCCGAGTTCACACAGACTTCGGGAACCCTCAACTTCAATATAGATGAGGACGAGATAAAAAAGGTCATCAGCCGTTTCCTCTTCTCCCACCCCGAAGCGGGGACGATGACTTATACGCTCTCTTCCTCCACGCTCACACTCTCATACGAGAGGAAGACGGAGGATGAGGTAGAATCTCTCTGGAAGGATTTCAAGGATTTTCTCAACGAATACAACAGCGAGAAGAGCTCGCTTGCCGCAACATCGTCTCCCGACGAGCTCGTGATCATGAAGGCGGCGGATACAGTAAAGGGCACTCTGAATGGGGCGATATACCCGGACAAGGCCGTGATCACAGTTCCGTCCTCCTTCTCTTCAGATGATATCTCATCATTTCTGACATATATAAGAGAAAAGTATCCCGAGGTGACTGACTACGGAACAGTCTCCGCCGCCGGCTCCTCCCTGACGCTCGAATACTCTCCGTCGTTCACGAACGAGGACGCATCGGCGCTCTTCAGTGTCCTGGTATCACTCGTGAATGAATACTTCACACCTCTCTCAGGCGGCTCGTCATCCGCGGCAGCGGAGAAGGAATCTTCGTCCATGGAGGAAGAAGAGAGGACGGAGAAAGAGGTCGCCGCGATGACGGAGACGGGAAGGAAGGTGAAGAGTTTCTCCCTTTCGGCCGTCGTACAGAACAGCGGAGACTCCGTG
This sequence comes from Lachnospiraceae bacterium, assembly GCA_963610485.1. Classification (GTDB taxonomy): domain Bacteria; phylum Spirochaetota; class Spirochaetia; order Sphaerochaetales; family Sphaerochaetaceae; genus Ornithospirochaeta. The sequence goes on along the minus strand of CAVDOI010000025.1, from coordinate 5,701 downwards.
TACGGATATGTTCCGTCGGCCTTTGTGAAGCTCGATTATGCAATAAAGGAGAACTTCTCCCTCGGATTCGTCACAGGGTATGATTTCAGCGGCTTTGTTCCCGTCGGCGTCTCTGCACGCTATTACACCCCCTTCCTGCCGGCTCTCTACATAGAAGGAACCTTCGGCGGAAAGATTGGCACGGGGAGCAACATGAACTACGGTGAATGGTTCTCGATAGTGACCCTGGGATATGAATACCGCCTGAACGAGAGATGGTCCCTCTTCGCCGGCGCAGACTTCACATACAGATGGGGAAGCCGGACAAAGGGCCTCAGATACGGTCTCTCCGTCGGAGGCAGAGTCACTTTCTGATTCTCTCTGCTACACATAAGAAAAGAGCCGTTTCCGATCCGGATCCGGCTCTCTTTTTGCGCTTTTGTTGTCTCAGATACCCATCTTCGCCTTCATCTTCGACCAGCTGTCCTTGAGGGTGACCGTTCTGTTGAAGACCATTTTTCCGGGCCTGCTGTCACGCGAGTCGACGCAGTAGTAGCCGTTTCTCACGAACTGGAGATAGTCGCCGACCTCTGCCTTCTCGGCCTCCTTCTCGATGTATGCATTCTTCAGAACGATGAGAGAGTCGGGATTGAGGTCGTCGAGGTAGTTTCCTGTCGCGGCACCGGGTGTCTCACTCTTGAAGAGCTTGTCGTACTGCCTGACCTCGGCTCTTGTGTTGATGGATGCACTCACCCAGTGGCTTGTGCCCTTCACCTTCCGTCCGTCGGGAGTCTCGCCGCCCTTCGAGAGGGGATCGTAGGTGCAGTGGATGACGGAGACGGAGCCGTCGTCGTTCTTCTCGACGCCGGTTGCAGTGACGTAGTAGGCGCCCTTGAGCCTTATCTCGTTACCGATATAGAGTCTGTGGTAGCCCTTGACGGGGTTCTCCATGAAGTCCTCCCTTTCGATGTAGAGCTCGCGGGTGAACGCCACCTCGTGCGTGCCGCTCTTCTCGTCCTCGGGATTGTCGACTGCTGTAAAGTATTCGACCTTGTCTTCCGGGTAGTTGTCTATGACGAGCTTCACCGGATCGAGTACGGCCATCAGCCTCTTCGCCCTCTTGTTGAGATCCTCTCTTACGCAGAACTCCATGAGGGAGAAGTCGACGACGCCTTCAACCTTCGCCACCCCGACTCTCGAGACGAAGTCCCTCATCGATTCTGGGGAGTAACCTCTTCTTCTTATACCGCTGACAGTCGGCATTCTCGGGTCGTCCCATCCCGAGACGAAGTTATTGTTTACAAGGTACAGAAGTCGCCTCTTGCTCATAAGACAGTAGGTGATGTTGAGACGTGCGAACTCGTACTGATGGGGGGTGTGATCGATGTTGTCAATGCTTGTCGCCCAGTCGTATGCGGGGCGGTGATCTTCGAACTCGAGTGTGCAGATCGAGTGCGTGATCCCTTCGATTGCATCGCTTATGGGATGTGTGAAGTCATACATCGGGTAGATGCACCACTTGTTCCCCGTTCTCGGATGCTCTGCATACTTGATCCTGTAGAGTGCGGGGTCGCGCATGTTTATGTTCGGACTCGCCATGTCGATCTTGGCCCTGAGAGTGTATTTTCCTTCCGGGAATTCACCGTTCTTCATCCTGAGGAAGAGATCCATGTTCTCCTCGACACTGCGGTCTCTGTCGGGGCTGTTCCTCCCCGGCTCCGTCAGTGTCCCCCTGTACTCCTTCATCTCTTCGGGAGAGAGAGAGTCCACATAGGCCTTTCCCTTTCTGATTAGATCGAGTGCAATCTCGTAGAGCCGGTCATAGTAGTCGGAGGCATAGTATTCATGCTCCCCCCAGTCGAAGCCGAGCCATCTGATGTCGCTCTTGATGGAGTCTATGTACTCCATATCTTCCTTCGCGGGGTTTGTGTCGTCGAGCCTGAGGTGACAGATGCCGTGGTATTTCTCCGCAAGACCGAAGTTGAGGCAGATGCTCTTGATGTGCCCGATATGGAGATAGCCGTTGGGCTCGGGGGGAAATCGTGTAACGATGGTGTTGTCCGGGACTCTTCCCGCCCTGAGGTCGTCCTCGATGATCTTCTCGATGAAGTTGAGGGGCTTCGAGACGCCTTCCTCTCTGATTTCTGTGTCCATATAACCGTCCTTCGCGCCTTCCAAAGGGCGCTGAGAGTTTATTTTCACCACTATAGCACCTTTCTGTATTTCTCTTCTAGATGAAAGATTTTGGACAAAAACAGACACTATCTAGATAAATTGTATTTTTTGGTTATATAATCCCGGATATGAGTAAAAGAATCAAAGAGGGGCACAGGATCAGGGACCTTTATCCGTTCGACACGTTCATCCCCTACGTGATGGTGGAGAGGAACGACAGCCAGAACACTGTCAACGATTTCTTCGAGATTGCTCCGACTGAAAAGTTCATAAAGGAAATGAGGGACGAGGGGCTCGAGGGCTTCGGCGTACTGCATGTAATACTCGCCGCTTATGTAAGGATGGTCAGCCAGAGGCCGAAGACCAACCGCTATATAAGGGGACAGCGTATCTACGGCAGGAATGAGATAACAGTATCTCTTGCCATAATGAGGAAGATGAGCATCGACGGAATGGAGACTACCATCAAGATGCACTTCAAGCCCGACTACGACGTCTATCAGGTATATGACGAGGTGACGAAGAAGATCGAGCAGGGTATGAAGGATACGGAGACCGACAAGTATGCCAAGATACTGACGAAGATCCCCGGACTCATGCTCAAGGCCGCGATGTGGTTTTTGAAGACCCTTGACTACTTCAATCTCCTCCATCCGGCACTCAAGGAGGCATCCCCGTTCCATGCGTCGATGTTCATAACGAACATGGCCTCCCTCAACATACCGCCGATCAGACATCACCTCTACAACTTCGGCAACTGTCCCATCTTCATCGCATTCGGCGCAAAGAGGACGATGTACGATTTCACGGAGGACGGTGATCCGATAAAGAAGAGGGTCGTCGACATAACGGTCAACATGGACGAGAGAACGACGAACGGCTACTACTGGGCGTCGTCACTCAAGATGTTCAAACACTATATGGCACATCCGGAGCTCCTGAAGGAGAAGCCGGAACAGGTCTTCGAAGACAGATAGGTCTCACCAGAGAGAGAGTGTGACGCTGCCCGAGCCCTCAGTCACGATTCCGAAGGACGATGACTGGAGAAAGGCGGCGTTTTTTATTCTGAGGATCACAGCACCTGAAGAAGAGAATGCTATCTCATCGCCTTTCTTGCTTATTTCAAGCTTTGTTATAGGATTAAGCACATTGTGTTTCGCTTCGAGACCTCTCCATGACATCTCGATTTCCGTAGCGTGGAAGACCACCCTGTCCTGAGGCGTGTGGAAGAAGACGAACGAAAGGGATACGCCACTTTCAACCTCTGCCGACATTTTGATATCTCCCTCCTCCCCGATAGTGAAGAATACCTCCTCACGCGCGGAAGAGAAGTATGTGACGGTGTGGAGAAGAGCGGAGTCGAAGTGTGCGGGCTTTCTGAGCCACTGTGCCTTTTTCATGTTCATACTCACATTCTACATTCATAATTCTTTCTTGTCATTGCGCCGGTGTAATCTTAGAATTGTGTCATGAACGGAATAATCGCGGATCTTCTTTTCGGTTTCGTCCTCTCCCGGGACGAGGAACACGATGGCCTTTACGAGGCCGTGCCTCTCGGTTTTTTTGCCGACATCCTCTCACGCCTCGAGGGCGGGGAGAGAAATTTCGTCGTGATGACGAAGCTCGGATGCGACAGCGAGGCCGAGGCATTGAGAACATATTACAGCGACCCGGGTCCCTCCTGCATCAGATACTATGAAAGCACCTGCTATCCGACGGCGCTCTCGATAGACGGGGACAACCGTCTCAGGTATTCCGCACTGGCGGACATAAAGGCTGATGACGTGAAGAATTTCATCGACGGATGCGGAGTCGACACGCTCTTCGTATCAGCGGCGCTTCTTTCGTTCAAACCGGTATCACGGGAGATAGTGTCGGCCGTCATCGAACGCAGGGAGAGGCTCGGACGGGTCGTTGTTGATACGACACTTGACTGGGACATTCTTCTTCTCGAGGAAGTCAAGACTTCCATTGAGACGATGATGAACTCGGGACTTGACGTCGCCGTTGTCGGGGAGGCTCTCACATTAGACGGCGTCAGGGGGATGAGCGCAATGAAACGAGACGAGATTCTAACGCACCTTCCTGAAGAGGAAAGCCAGAAACGCATCTGATATGAAACTGTCTACACTCTCACAGAGAGAGGCGTCTGAGAAGAAATCCTCGAGGACGAAGCCCCTTTTGAGTATTCCTCCGATAATGGAGGAGAGGGTATGAGAGAACTCGAGTGTGTCACCCCTCTCTATCCTCTTCTCACGTTCCTTCAAAGAGAGGGAAGTCAGGGCGGAGAAGGGCAGGGTGTACTTCACCCTGAGCTTCTTCTCCATCTTCTTCTCGTCGAAGATGTAGAGAACGGGATTAGCTATGCCCGTCATGAATGTCCCGCCTATTCTGAGCACGCGCGTTATTTCATCGTATGCCTGTCCGAGATCGTCGACGAAGTTCAGCGATACGGGATTGACGACGGCGTCGAACGAGGAGTCCCCGAAGGGCATGTCGAGTACGGAGCCGGTGACTGCCTCACCCTCAAGGCTGTAGAGAGAGAGGGCCTTCCTGTCCTGTTCAATCTGCTTCTCTGATATGTCGAGTGACGTCACATCACATCCGTAGGCTGAAAGAAGCGGTGTCTGCTGTCCGCCTCCTCCGCATAGCGAGAGGACCTTTTTTCCCTTAAGGGGAATATACCATGAGGGCGGAACGGAGCGCTCTGTCGTGATCCGGAGTTCGAGAACGCCGTTTTCAGCCTTCCTGATGCTCTCCTCGCTGACTATTCTCGTCCACCAGTTGCCTTTCTCTTCTTCCCCGTCCCACGCTCTGCTGTTGACTTCCTCTACTTTCATGGCTTGATTATAGCACATGGGAAGGAAAGTGTTGAAGAAAACTTAACTTGAGAAATAACAATAAGATAAACATAAAGTCAGCGTAACTATTCAGTCATATCACCCTGACCACACTATATGTAGGTAGCAAGTATTTAAGCAACGTTTTATGCAGTCAGCAAAATGGCTGATTTTTTACGGCCTGTTGGGGCTATTGCTTATGCTTATATTTAGTGATTAATTTATTGCAATAAAAGAAAATATATTCATTTTATTGTTGACATTTCTTGCACATTATGATACTCTAATTACAGATAAGGAAAGGAGTTAGAGGTCAAAAGATGAAAGAAAACAAGGATAAGCTTTTATCTCTTATAACATCTGGCGCAGATATCAATGAGATTGTCTCATTATTTGGAGTTGAGCCTGATTCTCTGACGCCTGAAACCGGCATCCTTATTTCCAGCCTTGTCGCTCTTGTCCTGATGCTACAGCAGAGCGTGACAAGCATGAATGATAATATGAGCAGGATGGACAGCACCATAGGGGAGCTTAAGGATGCTGTTACGGCTCTTGGTTCAAGCCTGAGGGAAAAGAACAACAAGAACAGCAGCAACAGTTCGAAGCCACCATTATCTGACGGGTATTCAAAACCTGCACCCAAGCCGCAGTCTCTCAGAGAAAAGAGTGGCAAGAAACAGGGCGGTCAGCCGGGACATAAAGGACAC
>CAVDOI010000024.1:0-24069 GCA_963610485.1 Lachnospiraceae bacterium | reverse complement strand
ATTGTGGGTTGTGAAGATAAGCTGACTGCCGCTTTTGAGGGCGCATACCATAATCGAAAAGATTCTCTTCTCTATTTCGCTGTGGATGTAGGAAAAATGTTCGTCACAGTAATAGAAGCCACCCTTTCCGGAGATTATCGAAGCAAGAAAGAATGCGATGTCGATACCTTCCTTGGTGCCGCTTGAAAGCATCTCCCCGTTGAGAAGCCTGCCCTCCTGTATAATGATCTCGCTGCCGTTACGGCGGATTATGAAGCTGTCCCTGAGTTCGCTTGCCGCCCTTATATCCCTGAGTGTCGGATCAAGTGTTCCTATGACGGCTGAAAGAGTCTTCTGAAGGATATTTCTGTCTATTTCATTGAATGAAACATCTCTTTCGATTTCCGGGTATGAGAACCGGGCGGTAAACGGTCCTACGGTGTTCTGTATAGAGGAAGCTTCGATTTTCCTCTCTTCGAGCCTGAGAGCACACTTTTCATACGAGTCCATGAGACCGATGTCTGTGGATGAATATCCGAGGGCGACAGATTTTTTTACTGAATCGATTTCAGCAGACAAACGATTAAGGCGGTAACTGCCGTTGACAAAGTCAATCGAGAAAAAAGCCCCTTCTCCCGTCTCCATCTCATAGAGATGGACAGGATTCGTATCCTCAAGAAAATCGAAGATTCCTTTCAAGGCCCTGCCGAGGCAGGTCTTTCCAGTCGCATTCGCGCCCATCAGAACGACGGCCTTCTTGTAACGGAATCTCTCCCTGCCGGGAAGATGCTCTTCACTGATGAGTGAATTGACTATTTTCTTAGGGTAGCTGAAATCAATCGTGAAATCATCAAAACCGTATATTCTTCTAAGTGTTACGCTCATTACAATCATATCATTACTTCGCCTTTTGCAAACTAATGACAATCACAAAGTATCGTAACCGACAAGACTTTCCCTGCGAAAAACAGAAATATGCCCCCCTGAAATGCACAGATATGTAAAACCTGCTGCTTCTTGTGACAGGAGTTCAGACAGAGAGGCCTTCCGGTATCTCACCTTCCATGAACGACGGCTTCTTTATGCCGAGAGCCTTGAGAATAACGGGCGTAATATCCTTCGGTGTGGTCGAAGACGGGAGTGCCGGCCCGGTGACTGTATGTCCCTTGACGGCGATGGAGATCTTTCTCTCGGCTTCTGTATTTCCGCCGTGATCCGTTCCCGTTCCGCCGTGGTCGGTCGCAACGATGAGGAGTGTCCTGTCATAATCGAGAATTGCATCGACCTTCTTTATGAATTCGACATCCTCCTGTACCTTCAAAAGGTGTGCACTCTCTCCGTAACCTGTTGCATGTCCCTCTTCATCTGCGTCCTCGATATGGATGAAGAAAAAGGTCGGTACCGTTCCCGATAGATACTCCAGAGCCATCTCTTCGATCTCTTCAGTGGAATACACCTTCGAACAGAACCGTTTATCCGATGACTTGTATACGCCGGCGGAAGGTTCTATGAGACCGTAGTTTATGGCATTCCATTCGGAGAAGGATACCAGAGTTGACGAGGGATAAACCTTCCGGATTATCCTGAAGACACTCGGATACTGACTATAGGGAAAGCGTTCGCACGCTATTGATGCATTGACGCATCTGTGTACTCCGGGGCTAACACCGTGTAGGTAAGAGCCCCAGTTCTGCGCACTTGCCGACGGCATCTCGCATTCCGCATCCGCCGTCCATGCGGAAGACGAGGAGAAAATGTCGCTGAACCCGTCGGCAGAGCCGAGCCACTGTCCTGCGCCGTCGACGGCGATGAATACGACACTGTCATAGGCGACTTCCTCGACGGTTCTCTCATATTGATGACAGGAGACGAGAATAAACGGCAGCAGAGCAAGAAGCAGAAGTACTTTTTTCATTTCCATGCCTCCTAGAATCTCACGGAATACCCGATCTTTGCATTCAGTGCGGCAAACAGCAGCGCAAGCTGCCACGCCTTTACGTTGACGTAGTTGCCTTCCTCGGCCTCTACGACCGCCTTCGGTACGAATGCCCAGAAATCGAACGGGAGGTAATTGGCACTGCTGCTGTCACCGCCGTAGTTGAAGTAGCCGAAAATCGGGAAGCCGGCCTTCATGAAGATAGTGCTGCGGCCGAAATTCCAGGCCGTCTTCACAACAGCATTGAAGAGTACGACGTCGCCCTTAATGAAATGGTTCACGACCCCGTCCCTGCTGGAGGCATGAAGTGCCGTCACATCGGAACCGAGGAGCAGGGAAAATGACGAAGTGTCGAAAGCATACCAGTATACTCCGGCAGATAGACCGCAGAGCAGACTGCTACCGTATGAGAACTTCTCGAGGGGTGTCATGTCCTCAGAAGTGAAGCTGTCCATCAGGGAGAGTGCAACTAGTCCGCCGGGGCCGAAGGAGGTATCTGCAGCAAGTTCGAACCCGAACGCACCCGTTCTGCATGTTAGCGAGGCATACATCGGAACTCCCAGGGCAATATCGACAGCCCAGTCGGCGGCCGGTAAGGACATGATCATAGAGAGGAGCAGAATGAGAACGAGAAGAGGCTTTTTCATTTCGTCATAATCATCAGACAAAACAGAATCTTTGGCAACAAGCATGAAGTCCTTCCGGAATGAATGAGCCTCCGGAAGCTCATACCGCATCCGTGCTTCCTGCAGTCCGGGATGTCGACATTGTTCAATACACGGGAAACTGTTCCAGAGGCTTTCACGGCAATGGAGAGAACGGATCAGGCTCCGGAAAGTTCGCTGCGCACCCTCATCAGCGTATAGCCTAGAAGATTACGGCCCCGCCACTGCGCTCTGTCGAGCCTTGCGGGATCGTTCATCGAGAGTCCAATTCCCCATATACGGTCTCTGACGGCGCACTCGGCGAGGATACTCTCGCCCGTGGCACGGAGAGAGCCGGCAAGATCCGGGTTCTGACTGAATTTTGCCCTGAGTCCCTCGTAGACGACGCTCTCTCTCACGCTGCTCCATTTCTTGTCGTCATATGGGGAGACAAGGCGGCCGTAAACCTTTATCTGTGCGGGATTGTCTGTGGAAAGAATCTCCCCCGCCCTCATTCTGTCACCGAAAAGGACGGCCTTGCTGTACATCATGTACTGTTCGACTGAAGAGAAGGTGATTCCGTCAAGTGTGAAGCGCGACGGATACCAGTTGCTGAAAACCCCGTTCTCCTCATCCGGATTATGAAAACATACGATGTTCATTCATCCTCCTGCGGTGAGGCTACTTTGCATTCCTGGTGAACCACTTATCTGCCCAGATGAAGAACACCGGGGTGCTCGAGTATAAGAATCCGTTCTCATAGACAGCTGCGGTAAGTTCCTCGATTGAGAACATTTTATAATAGTCGGGAAGATTCGAAAGAAGCTTCCGTGCCTTCTCTCTGTCCAGCATTTTCATGAAAAATTCTCTTGTTTCCTTATTCACTTTCATAAGACGTTTGAGGTACTCGCCCGCCTTCTTGAACTTGCGCTTCTTGTAGTAGAGGACGGCAAGGGGGAGAAGCATCTGGGTCTCGTCGGCACTCTCATATTTTCTGTAGAGAGCGAGTGCGCTCTTCTCATCCTCCCTGAAAGCATAGATGTGCATAAGAGCGTACCTTATTCCCTGGTTGTCTCCCGGGTTGAGCGCTATAAGCTCCTCTCCTTCCCCGGCAGCTGCGGTGAACATGCCGCACTCGACGAGAGTATCCATATACTTCTGCCTGACGCGCATGTACGGTCTTGTCTCGAGAATACCCCAGAAGTCACCTCTGTCGTTCTGAAGATGGTCCTGCATCTTCTTTTCGCCGGAAATCTTCGATATGAGTGCCGACAGTGCATCGAGAAACTCGTCGGGTTCGTCACCCTTCTCCGCAGAAAGTATCTGGAGAAGGACATCCGGATTCTCCGGCTCGATTGCAAGCGCCTTCTTCAATGCAGCCATGTGTTCCTCGTACGTCTCCGCCTTCTCGGCTTCCTCGAGATAGTCGTAGACCGTCTTCTCTCCCCCTTTCTTGAGTGAGGCGTTGTACTCCTTCGTGAAGGATGCCAGGAGCCTGTCTATGTCCTTCTCGCTCTTGATCTCGCCGCTGTGCTGTTCGAGATATTCGTGCATCATCTTCATAGCCTTTTCTGTAGAAATCATGATGTTGTCTCCTTTGAGAATTCCGTATCGGGAAGATTGTATCATAGAGGGAAAGGAGACGGAAAGAAGATATATCCGGATTATTGTGGAGAAAGAGCCCTGCTCCTGTTATGATGATGAGGCGGGAGGAAGATTATGAAGACGAAGATTGTTCTCTTCGGAGTATCGAACGTAGGAAAGACAACTATCGGAAAAGTCCTTGCCGACAAGCTCGGATACAGTTTCTACGACACCGATTATGAAGTCATGATGCGTCTGGGACTGACAATCGAGAAGTTCATCAAGTCGATGAGCCACGTAAAGAGGGACGAGGTGAGACGCAGGATTATGAATGAGATTCTGCTTAGGGACGAAGATCTCGTCATGGCTGTGACTCCGCTCACGTATACAGGTGATCTCAACACAGAGCTTGATGCTCCGGGCATAGTCCCGATCGAACTATATGATACGCCGTACCATATCTTCCAGAGGCTTATATTCTCCGACGAGAATGACAACATATACACGGACGACGCCTACAAAAACAAGCACAAGACCCGCTATATGAGGGAAATCGGAGAGGATCTGAAGTATTACGGCGCCATCAATGCCTCACTCGGGGCGGTGCGCTTCAACATCAACATCGATTCCCCTGAAAAGGCGGCGGAGAGGATAATCGAAGAGTTCTCGCTCAAAGCCGGACAGACGACATAGTGAATCTTCCTTCAAAGTCCTTGACTAATGATGGTGAACTCACATAATTACCTTTGTTAATTATCTTGATTGACAAAGGAGAGACCTGTGACCATAGACAACGTCAAGCGTGTGATGGATGCATTCTATCTCGGAAAGCGCATACTCGGCATGCTTCCCCCTCTTCCCGACGGCATATCGCCGTTATATGTACGCTATCTCGATGTAATCGGAAGACTCGAAAGCGGAAACAGAGCCGTGAAGGTTTCAGATATCGGCGTCGAGCTCGGCGTGCAGAGACCGGGTGTTACCAGGACTCTCGGGGAGATGGAGGAGAAGGGACTTGTTGTAAAAACTCCGTCAGAAGATGACGGACGCGTGACCTTCATCGAAATAACACCGTCCGGGAGGGATCTCTCGAAGAAGTACAACGAGGAGGTCTTCCTCGCAATAACCTCCGCCCTCCCCTCTGTCAGCGACAGGGATGTCGAAACACTCATAGAAACAACTGAAAGTATCTACAATGCAATGAAAAACGTAAGGAGGGAGAAATGAAAAGCAGCACTCTTGATTTCACAGAAGGCAGCATCTTCAGAAAGATGATACGCTTCATGATTCCCGTCCTTCTTGCCCTGGTGCTCCAGGCGGCATACGGGGCTGTCGACCTTCTCGTCGTCGGACGCTTCGGCACCACTGCGGGACTCTCGGGTGTTTCGACAGGAAGCCAGGTACTCAACCTCGTGACCTTCGTCATAACACAGCTTGCAATGGGAATCACGGTTCTCATCGCACGCTACCTCGGGGAGAAGAGAAACGATGACATCGGTCCCGTGATCGGAGGCAGCATCGTTGTCTTCGCCGTCATCTCCGCCGTTCTCTTCGTCGTGATGATAGTATTTGCACGTCCCGTTGCAGTTCTGATGCAGGCACCCCAGGAGGCTGTGGACCAGACAGCTTCATATGTCCGGATATGCGGAAGCGGCATATTCTTCATAGTGGCATACAACCTGCTTTCAGCAGTCTTCAGGGGACTGGGGGACAGCCGCTCGCCTCTTCTCTTCGTCGCCGTGGCATGCGTCGTCAACATCATAGGAGACCTTCTTCTTGTCGCAGTCTTCCATCTCGATACGGCGGGGGCAGCCCTTGCAACTGTATTTGCACAGGCACTCAGCGTGGTCTTTGCACTTGTGCTTCTGAAGAAGCGCGGTCTTCCTTTCAGAATCACGAAGAAGGACTTCAGACTGAACAGAGAGGCCGGTCTCTCGATGAAAATAGGACTGCCGCTGGCACTTCAGGAGGCGCTGACGCAGATGTCCTTCCTCGCACTCTGTGCATTCGTCAACAGGCTGGGGCTTGCAGCTTCCTCGGGCTACGGTGTTGCTTGCAAGATAGTGAACTTCGCAATGCTTGTTCCGAGCGCCCTGATGCAGTCGATGGCATCATTCGTATCTCAGAACATCGGAGCCGGAAACGAAGAGAGGGCGAAGAAGTCAATGTTGACGGGAATGGCCACAGGTGTCGTGATCGGTATTCTCGTCTTCGTTCTCGTCCTCTTCAAAGGTGATGTTCTCACAGCCCTCTTCACGACAGACGAAACAGTCATTGCACACGGCTTCGACTACCTCAGGGGCTTTGCACCCGAGACGATAGTAACAGCCGTCCTCTTCAGCATGATCGGCTACTTCAACGGCAGCAACCACACCCTCTGGGTTATGATACAGGGTCTTGTGCAGACGCTTCTTGTCCGTCTCCCCCTCGCCTGGGTCATGAGCATACAGCCTGATGCAAGCCTTACGGCGATAGGACTCTCGGCCCCGGTGGCAACCGCCGTCGGAATTCTTCTCAACGTCTGTTTCTTCATCCATCTCGAGAGAAGGAAGAAGAGACCGGCGCTCTGATTCACTGGAGGCTCTTCATGTAAGCGATGCTGATCCGCCTCCCGTGGCATGGCCCGGCATCGTCAAGCCGTAATCTCTTCATAAGCGGTTTCATCTTTGAAGTCGGAGCAAGTTCTGAGAACCACTTCATGATTCCCTTTATCATGAAGCTGATCCGGATCACTGCGGATGTTGTGAGACATCACCGCCACGCTCTCATTTTCCCGTCTGCTGGAGAAAAACAGATTCGTAACAGTCCGCACTTTTCTGATTAATTACTTATATAACAGTAACTTATTTCTTAGTTGCCTCTTAGCCGTAAACTGTGTTATGCTCCTGGGACGAAGAGAAATGTATGAAGAAACTCTTTAGAAAACTCAGCACCTCCCGTGTGATAGCACTCGGCTTTCTCTCGGTCATCCTCACGGGCTCGCTGCTGCTTTATCTACCGGTGAGTGTACGTGAGGGCGTTGCTCTCAGGTACATCGACGCTCTCTACACATCGACGAGTGCCGTATGTGTAACGGGGCTCATCGCCGTCGACGCCTATGACACATTCACTCCGCTGGGGCAGTTCTTTCTCGCCCTGCTTATCCAGGTCGGCAGACTCGGAGTCACCTCAGTCGGAGCGGGAATCATTTTGATTACAGGAAAGAGGCTTCTCGTCCGCGGACGCACCCTCATAAGGGATGCATCCAATCTTCCCTCCTACAAGGGGGTGATGAGCTTTATCAGAAGCGTACTCATCACGACGTTCACAATCGAAGGCGTCGGAGCAGTCCTCTCTTTCATCACATTCAGCAGAGACTATCCCCTCCCGAGGGCTTTAGGGATGAGTCTCTTCCATGCCGTTGCGGCATTCAACAACTCCGGCTTCGATATAATCGGAGGCCTGAGGAATCTGATTCCTTACCGCAGCAGCGTACTGCTGAATATCACAACGTCGCTTCTGATCATCTCGGGGGGAATAGGCTTCACAGTCATCCACGAAATGATAACTTACGGCTTCAGATGGCACAAATACTCAATGCATGCCAGGGTGGTCATCTCTGTGAGCTGTGCCCTCACTGTGATCGGCACGCTCCTTTTGAAAATGAGCGAGAACATTACGTGGCTCGGTGCATTCTTCTTCAGCGTGTCGGCACGCACAGCCGGCTTCTCTACATACCCGCTTTCGTCATTCACGCACTCCGGCCTCTTCGTCCTTATCGCACTGATTTTCATCGGAGCATCCCCCGGCTCGACGGGAGGAGGAATAAAGACGACTACGTTCTTCGTACTCATCGAAGGCATAAAGAGCGCTGCGACCAACAGAAGTGCCAGGGCCTTCCGGTATTCCATTCCGAAGGAGGCGTTCAGAAAGGCCTCTGTAATCACTCTCCTGGCACTCTTTCTTGTCGTAACGTCTACCTGGATACTGCTCGTCCTCGAGCCCTCCCTCACGCTTACGGACGCACTCTTCGAGATGACGAGCGCATTCGGCACTGTCGGTCTCTCGACAGGGATTACGCCTTTTCTCTCTGTGCCTGCGAAGCTGCTCTCGATACTCGTCATGTTCACAGGAAGGCTTGGCCCCCTGACAGTGGCGTCTCTCTGGTACTTCTCACCGGGAGAGAACGTAAGATACCCGGAAGGTGAAATCGCAATAGGCTGAGGAGGAAAAGGAAATGAACGGAAAAATGAAGAACATGGTCTACGGAATAGTGGGACTCGGACGCTTCGGCGAGGCCCTTGCAAGGGAGCTCAGTCAGAGCGGTGCCCAGATTATCGTCCTCGACAGGGACGAGGAGAAGATCGGGAGCATCAGGGAATGCACGGAGAACGCATTCGTCGTCAAGAACCTCGAGAGAAGAACCCTCGAGGAGGCCGGAATGAAGAACTGCGACACCGCAGTCGTCTGCATCGGCGAACATATGGACACCTCGATACTCACAACTCTCAATCTCGTATCGATGGGAATACCGAAGGTGATAGCCAAAGCCAACAGCACCGAGCACGGAATTATCCTTAAAAAGCTCGGGGCGGAGGTCGTCTACCCCGACAGGGATATGGCCCTCAGGCTTGCTTCGAGGCTCGAGACGGAACGCACTCTCGACATCATAGCGCTCAGCGAGAAGATAAACATCTCGAAGACCGCGCTTCCCCCCTCGATGGAGGGAAAGAGTGTGAAGGAGAGCAGCCTCCGCTCACGCTTCGGACTCAATATCATCGCTGTCGAGAACGAAGGCACTGTCTCCGACTCCATAGGGCCGGAGTACATATTCAGGAAGAACGACATCCTCTACCTTGTCGGAAGCAGAGAAGGTCTCGTGAAGATGAGCGGGTGCAGGAATCTCTGACGGATATCACTTCTTCCCGGGATTCTTCTCCGCACTCGAAAGCATCAGCTTAATACGGTTGAGCTGATTTACTTCGCTTGCCCCGGGGTCATAGTCGACGGCAACGATATTGCTCCCGGGGTATGCCTTTCTCAATGCCTTGATCACGCCCTTTCCGACGACATGGTTCGGAAGGCACGCGAAGGGCTGTATGCATACGACGTTCGGAGTCCCGTGCGTGATGAGTTCGATCATCTCGCCGGCGAGGAACCACCCCTCCCCGTACTGGTTTCCGAGCGACAGGAAAGGCTCCGTCTTCTCTGCTATCTCGTAGATGGAGAGAGGCGGCGTGAAGCGTCTGCTCTTTTTAAGAGCCTCGACTGCAGGTTTACGGAAGGAATCGAAGACCTTCAATATACCTTTCGACATATAGTAGTATGACTTCTTCGCACCGAAGTATTTCACCTTGTACTGTCTGTTGAATGCACTGAAGTTGAAGAAGTCGAGAAAATCGGGTACGACGGCCTCGGCCCCCTCCCTTTCGAGAAGCTCGACAAGATGGTTGTTGGCAAGAGGCATGTACTTCACGAGAATCTCACCCACGATTCCGACACGCGGCTTCTTCACGCCCTCGTCTATCGGGAAGCTGTCGAATGCCTCCACAATGCCGCTGCACACATCCCTGTAGCTGTACTTCGTGGAAGGATTCGTGAGGGAGTCGATGCATATCTTCTCCCACTTTTCATGGAGCTCGTCGGCCGAGCCGGGGGTGATCTCATAGGGTCTCACATGGTAGAGGCATCTCATGAAGAGGTCTCCGTAGACAATGGCTCTCGCACCGTCTCTTATCAGGCCGTAGGAGAGGGTGAACCCCTCGTTCTTCTCCATTCCGTTTGCGTTGAGCGATATTACCGGAATATGCGCATAGCCTGCCCTCGCAAGGGCGCGTCTTATGAGGGAGACGTAGTTGCTTGCACGGCAGCATCCCCCCGTCTGCGTCATGATGATTGCAAGATGGTCGGTGTCGTACTTACCCGAAAGCACCGCATCCATGAACTGACCCACCATCACTATCGAAGGATAGCATGCATCGTTGTTGACGTACTTGAGCCCCGCGTTTATTGCACTGCGGTTGTCGTTGTCGAGAATCACGAGGTTATAGCCGTATTTACGGAAGACGGGCTCGACGATGCCGAAATGTATCGGACTCATCTGGGGCGCAAGGATCGTGTATCCCTCCTTTTTCATCTCCTTCGTGAAGCCGACTCTGCTGTAGGGTCTGAAGACCCCTTCCCTCTTCTTTCCGTTCCTCTCCCTCTCCTCCATTGCATAGAGAAGTGATCTTATCCTGATACGGACGGCACCGAGATTTGCCACCTCGTCAATCTTGAGGACGGTGTAGAGCTTTCCCGCGCTCTCGAGTATCTCATTGACCTGGTCCGTCGTCACGGCATCGAGTCCGCACCCGAATGAATTGAGCTGCAGAAGTTCCATGTTGTCGTGCTTCGTCACATACTCTGCCGCCGTATAGAGGCGTGAGTGGTAGACCCACTGGTCAACGACCCTCAGCGGCCTTGTGGGAACAAAGTCGACGGGGATGCTGTCCTCCGTCAGCACGGTAAGACCGTAGGATGCGATGAGCTCGGGTATTCCGTGGTTGATCTCCGGGTCTGTGTGATAGGGCCTGCCGGCGATGACGATTGCCTTTCCGCCCCTTTTCTCCGTCTCTTCAATGAGTCTCTTTCCCTCGCGCCTTACGTCTTCCTTGGCCGAATGCTGCTCGAGCCATGCCTTCCTTACGGCCGCTCTGACTTCCTCCCGTCCGATTCCCCATTCCTCAAGGCATATCTCCTCAAGTCTCTTCGAAGCAGTCTTTTCATCGGTGAAAGCCATGAAAGGATGGATGTACCTGACGCCCTTCTCCTCGATGTCCTCTACGTTGTTCTTTATGTTTTCCGGATAGGAGATGACGATGGGACAGTTGTAATACCGGTTCTGGGGATTCTCCGTCTCCCTGTGTTCGTAGTAGATGCTGGGGTGGAAGATGGTCTTCACACCGTTTTCAATGAGCCACTCGATATGACCGTGGACAAGCTTTGCCGGATAGCAAAGGGACTCGGATGGAATCGATTCCATACCCTTCTCGTAGATGGAGCGTGATGCAAAGGGAGAGAGAACGACTCTGAAGCCGAGCTCCTTGAAGAAGGTCGCCCAGAAAGGATAGTTCTCATACATATTGAGGACGCGGGGAATGCCGATCGTCCCCCGGCGTGCCTCTTTCTCTTCAAGCGGAGGATAAGCAAACATACGCTCTCTCTTGTAGAGGACCATATTGCCCGCACTTCCGTTCCCGCCCTTCTTTCCGAGGGGCTTTTCGCAGCGGTTTCCGCTTATATGCCGTCTTCCGCCCGGAAATACGTTGACAGAGAGAAGACAGTTGTTGCTGCAGCCGCCGCAGCGCATTGACGATGATTTGTACTCAAGAGCGGCAATCTCCCGACCCGAGAGCATCGTGCTCTTCTCTCCCGTATAGTTCTTTCTCGCGATGAGGGCTGCGCCGAAGGCCCCCATGACACCCGAGATGTCGGGACAGACGACCTCGCATCCGGCAATCTTCTCGAAAGCCGAAAGGACGGCCTTGTTGTGGAATGTACCGCCCTGGACGACTATGTGACGTCCGAGTTCCTCCGCCGACGAGAGCTTTATCACCTTATAGAGTGCGTTCTTTATGACGGAATATGCCAGTCCGGCAGAGATATCTTCGACGGATGCCCCCTCCTTCTGGGCCTGCTTGACATTGGAGTTCATGAAGACGGTGCATCTTGTCCCGAGATCAAGCGGATGAGGTGCAAAGAGCGCAATGGAGCCGAACTCCCCGGCCGTGTAGCCCAGGGACTGGGCGAAGTTCTCGATGAATGAACCACAGCCGGAGGAGCATGCCTCGTTGAGCATGACCGAGTCGACAACGCCGCCGCGGAGGCGGATGCACTTCATGTCCTGCCCTCCGATGTCGAGAACGCAGTCGACACGGCTGTCGAAGAATTGAGCCGCGGTTGAGTGGGCGATGGTCTCCACAATGCCGTCGTCAAGGGAGAAGGCCGTCTTCATGAGTGCCTCACCGTAGCCTGTCGAGCAGGCTCTGACGATTACGGCCCCCTCCGGCATGAGGGCCGTCATCTCCCCGATTCCTTTCTTTGCAGCTTCGACGGGATTCCCCTTGTTGCCGCTGTAGTATGAATAGAGAAGTTCCCCGTTTTCCGAGATGAGTGCCAGCTTCGTTGTAGTCGATCCCGCGTCGATACCGAGGAAACACTTTCCCCTGTAGAGGGCAGGATCGGCCCTCTTCACCTTCGCCATGCTGTGTCTGAGACAGAATGCATCATACTCCTCCCTGTTCTTGAAGAGAGCGGGAAGACGCGGCAGCTCGAATGTCTCCTCGACACCGCTATTGAGCCTATCGAGCAGACTTTGAATCGAGACACCCTCCTCCTTCCCGCTCTCGAGAGCTGCTCCCATCGCAGCAAAGAGATGGGAGTTCTCTGGATCGACTGTCGTCTCGGGGGTAAGATGGAGTGTTCTTATGAAGGCCTTCTTGAGCTGGGGAAGGAAATGGAGGGGGCCTCCCAGGAATGCCACGCATCCTCTGATGGGCTTACCGCATGCGAGACCCGATATCGTCTGTGTGACGACGGCCTGGAAGATGGAGGCTCCCAGGTCTGCCTTTGTCGCTCCCTCGTTTATGAGGGGCTGGATGTCAGTCTTGGCAAAGACACCGCAGCGGGCTGCAATGGGATATATCTGCTTATAGGAGGCGGCTTCCCTGTCGAGGGAGGCTGCATCTGTTTCGAGAAGAGAGGCCATCTGGTCGATGAACGAACCCGTTCCGCCGGCACATACGCCGTTCATCCTCTCCTCGAGCGTTCCCCTGAAGTAGATTATCTTGGCGTCCTCTCCGCCGAGTTCTATGGCGACGTCGGTCCTGGGGGCGAAACGCCCGATTGCAGTGGCGACGGCCACGACCTCCTGGACAAACTTCACGCCGAGGGAGGAAGCGAGATTAATCGACCCCGAACCGGTAAACGAGAGAGAAAGGGAACACTCCCCGAGCTTCTTTTCAGCATCAAGAAGAAGAGAAGCGAGAATCTGACGCGGGTGTGCCTGATGACGTCTGTACTCCGCCCAGACGGGACAGTCGTCATCGCCGAGAATCACAAGTTTGACTGTCGTCGAACCGACATCTATACCTGCACGGTATCTTTTCATTTTTTTCACCTGCCGTAAAAAACTCTAATGAGAGCCGAGACGGAATTTCGATTCAGTCCCGCTGAAGAGACGCTTCACATTCTCCCTGTGACGGTAGAGCACGAAGAGTGCAGTCACGGCATAGAGGATGATGACTGGGTTCTCCGCTTTGAATGCCATAAAGAGAAAAGGAGCGGCAAGGAGCGACGTGACAGTCGAGAGCGACATGTACTTCGTCGAGAGCAGGAGGACTATCATAACCGCTGTCGATATGAGCCCCACCCTCCAGTCGGCGACAAAGAGTGTCGAGAGTGCAACAAGGAATCCCTTTCCCCCTTTGAAACCGTACCATACGGGATAAGAGTGTCCGAGGACTGCAAAGAGCCCCGTGTAGACTGCACCGAACTCGTAGAGCTCTCCTTCATGAGCAAAGAGAAGCGCGCCTGTGAGGACTGCAAGCGCCCCCTTCGAAAGATCGAGTGCGAGAACGATCCATGCCGTACTTCCGAAGCATCTCTTGAAGTTCGTGAAGCCGGGGTTTCCGCTTCCCATCGTCCTTATGTCCTTTTTATAGACCGCCTTCGAAATCGTTATCGCAGGATTCCATCCCCCGATGAGGTATGCGCCGAGGGCGGTGACAAAGTAAATGATCATCTCCATCTTCTTCACTACTCCAGAATGATTATGTAATCGTAGATTTCCTGTTTTCCGTCGACGAGGTAGACTTCCTTTCCTCTGTATTTCTTTTCGATTTCCTTCACGACCTCTTCAGCCTCGCTACTCTCCACGGCCTTTCCGTAGATTACAAGAGCTATATCGTAGTCTCTGAAACCGAGAGAAGAGACAGTTTCCAGAACAGCCTCGGTACGCGATGAGGAAGATGTGAGGATATCCTTTCCCCTGAAGCCGATGTAATCGCCCTCCTTCACTCCGGAGGCTGTACGGATGCTTCTGGAGACACCTGCCGTGACAGAGCTCTTCATCGCATCCTCGAGTGTCTCCACGATCTTTTCCGCACTCTCCTCGTCGGGGGAGAACATCGAAAGTGCTGCATAGCCGTCACCGACGCTCTTGCTCTCGATGACCCTTACCTCCGACGCCTTGTACATATCTGCAGCGAGCTTTGCCGTAAGGATTATGTTGCTGTTGTTCGGAAGAACGAATATCGTATCTGCATTGACAGCGGCGAATGCCGAGAGGAAATCCTCCGTCGAAGGGTTCATGCTCTGTCCGCCGTCGACTATTCTGTCGGCACCCCTTCCGGTGAACATCTCCTTTATGCCCTCACCCGATGCGACTGCGACAACGCCGTACTTCTTTCTTTCTGTGTTTCCGGGAGCCGGGGTCTCGGGAAGAGTCGTGTTATTGTGCTGGAGAGACATGTTCTCGATCTTTATCTTCAGAAACTCTCCGTATCTCTGGCAGAAGGAGAGCACCCTGTCGGGAGTCTTCGTGTGGACATGAATCTTTACGATGCTTCCCTTTCTGAATGTGACGACGCTGTTTCCGATGGTCTTGAGGTATTCGAGTATGACAGAGGGATCGAATGTATCGAGGTCGGTCTTCGCTCTCTGGAGCCGCAGCAGCACCTCCGTACAGTAGCCGTATTCGAGGACGCTGTCCTCCGTGAAAAGGTCGAGATCGAGATCGCTTCCGGATGATGCTGTATCGACCTCGCCGACACTCACCTCTTCGTCCGAGAAAGCTCTGAGCATTCCCTCAACGATGTAGACAAGTCCCGCTCCGCCGCTGTCGACGACGCCGGCCTTTCTGAGTACATCCAGCATTCCGGGGGTCTTGTCGAGGGTGCGCCTCGCCTCTTCGAGGAAATCGGATAAGACATCAAGGGGTGAGGAATACTCCCTTGCCTGAACATATTCCGTTGCACAGCGCATGACGGTGAGCATTGTCCCTTCCGTCGGCTCCATGACGGCCTGGTAGGCATACTTCGTCCCGCTCTGGAGAGCCTTTACAAGTATTTCGCTGTCGGCCTTCTCCACCCCCTCGAGGGAATCTGCAATACCCTCGAAGATCTGAGAAAGGATTACACCCGAGTTGCCGCGGGCGCTCAGGAGCATCCCGTCCGATACCGAGTGCGAAAGGTCGGAGACGCTGCCGGAGCAGTCGTCCACCCTCTCCATGCCGCCGAGGCTTGTCAGGAGCATGTTGTCCCCCGTATCCCCGTCGGGAATCGGGAAGACATTGAGGTCATTGACTCTCTTGACGTTTCTCCTAAGGTCTTCGACCCCGGACCTGATCATTCTCGCCATCAGCTTTCCATCTATCGTCTGCGGTTTATTCATATGTACTCCGGTTTATTTTGCCTCTGCTCTGTATGTCACTTCACGTCCGAATGCCCAGACACCGATTGTGTCGGGTCCTGTGGATGCTCCGACGATGGGCCCGATGAATCCTACCGAGATTTCCTTCGGGTTGATCTCCTCTTTCACAAGGTCCGCGAGTTCCTTTATCTCTTCCTCACTGCAGTCGCCGTGTGCGATGTAGACAGTCTGCTCCGGGGGATTCTCGATATTCTCCTTGAGAAGGGCGACTATTTCCTCGAAAGACTTTCTTCTTCCCTTCACCTTCTTGAAAGCAGCCTGTGCGCCGTCTGCATCTGCAATCAGAATCGGCTTGATTCCCATAAGATTGCCGAAGAACGCGGAGGATGCGGAGACACGCCCCGATTTCCTGAGATGTTCGAGTGTATGGACAGTAGCGAACTCCTGCACTCTCTTTCTTATCTTCATGACGCCGTCCCTGACAGCATCGGCATCCTTTCCTTCTGCCGCCATCTCTGCCGCCTTCATGGCAATCATCCCTTCTCCTATCGTTGCATTGAGGGAGTCGACGGCGTAGATCTTCGCTTCCGGCCGGCTCTCGAGAAGCTTCTTTGCAACGACAGACGCCGTATTGACGCTTCCGCTCTGCTTCGACGAGCATGCGATATATACAATGTCATATCCCTCGTCGAGATACTTTGTAAATATTCTGTTGAACTCCTCGACGGGAACCTGTGTCGTCGTTATGCGCTTTCCGCCCCTTATCGTCTCGTAGAGTCTGTGAGCCTCTTCATCCGACCATGTAAGAAGCGCGGGAGACTCCTTTCCGTCTTCCACGGTATTCATCCTTGCATAGTCGATATTCCACTTTTCAAGCTGCGCTGCACTGAGGTCCGCGCAGGAATCCGTAATTACCTTTACTTTTCTCATGATCTTTCCTCCCGGCGGTGCCCCGCAGCCCCCGTTCTAACGGGCCCGGCACCGTTCCAGGGGAAAAAATAACATGGTTTTCTAAACTCAAAATAAACTCGCCCTCCCTATGTGATTCATTATTTTCCGTTTTGGTATAGAATAAAGAGTACATATCTCATTCATGGAGGATGCAGTGGTAAATATTCTCGTCTGCGACGACGACAGACATACAAGAATTCTTCTGAAGGCGATACTCGAGAACGCCGGCTATTCCGTATCGACGGCATCGGACGGAAATGAAGCACTGAAGGTTCTTTCAAGAGAGCAGGTCGACCTCGTGGTACTCGATGTCATGATGCCGAATATGGACGGCTATGAATTCACGTCGGAGGTGAGGGAGAAGGACAGCACGCTCCCGATTCTCATGCTGACAGCCAAGCACGAGCCGCCTGACGAGAAGAAGGCATTCATCGTCGGGACGGACGACTACATAACGAAACCGGTCGACGGAGAGAAACTCATCCTGCACGTGAAGGCGCTTCTGAGAAGGGCGAAGATATCGAGCGAGCAGAAACTCACAGTCGGCGACGTCACACTCGATTATGCCTCGTTCACCGTAAAGCGCGGAGACGAGGAGATAGAACTTCCCCAGAAGGAGTTTCTTCTTCTCTTCAAACTCCTCTCGTATCCGGGACAGATCTTCACACGCATACAGCTTATGGATGAGATATGGGGAGAGGAGAGCGAGACGGGATGGGAGACCGTGACAGTTCATGTAGGAAGACTCAGAAAACGCTTCGAACACTGGAATGAGTTCGAGATAACGTCAGTCAGGGGACTGGGATACAAGGCGGTGAGGAAAGTATGAAGAAAAACCAGAGACACACAAGCAAGCTCGCCCTCATGCTCCTTCTCTCCTTCGTGGTCTTCATAATCATCAGCACAGCCATGCTCCTGACCTTCCTCATCATCTACCTTCTGACGAAGGGCGGCGTCATGGAGTTCGAAACGAGCGAGGTGGGACTTCTCGGAATCATGGAGTTCGTCTTATGCTCGAGTCTCGTCATAGGCCTCATACTTACGAACTCGATGGGCTCGGCCATCATACTCCGTCCCGTCTACAGGATAATCAACCAGCTCAACCGCCTTGCCGACGGGGACTTCAAGGCCCGTCTCCACTTTGGAAAGCCCATAGGGGAGTATCCGACATTCAAACAGGTCGAGAAGAGCTTCAACAGGGCGGCAGAGGAACTCGAGCACACGGAGATGCTGAGAAGCGACTTCATCAACAACTTCTCCCATGAGTTCAAGACCCCGATAGTATCAATCGCAGGCTTTGCAAAGCTCCTGAGACGCGGGAATCTCTCTCCGGAGCAGAGGAACGAATACCTCTCCATCATCGAAGAGGAGTCGCTCAGGCTCTCGGCGATGGCGACGAGCGTTCTTCTTCTGACGAAAGTGGAGAACATGACGATCCTCACGGGAGTGACAGTCTTCAATCTCACCGAGGAGATAAGGTCCTCCGTTCTCCTTCTTGAAGAGAAGTGGACAGCAAAGGGTATCGAGATGGACATTGACTGCGGAGAAGAGTACACGATAGAGGCCGACGGAGAGCTTCTGAAGCATGTATGGATAAACCTTCTCGACAATGCAGTAAAGTTCTCGCCGGAGAATGGAAAGGTGACGACAGCCGTGAAGGAGGAGGGAAAATTTCTTTCGGTTTCCGTATCGAACAGCGGACCCGATATCCCCCGGGAGAAGATCGGCCGTATCTTCAACAAGTTCTACCAGGCCGATGAGTCGCATTCATCTGAAGGCAACGGCATAGGACTTGCAGTCGTCAGGAAGATATGCGACCTCCATTCGGGGACGGTATCTGCAGAGAGCTCGGGTGGTACGACGACGTTCACCGTCCTTCTTCCGAAGGAGCAGAACCTCTGACTCTTCTTCTGCCGAGAAAGAACACGGCCGCCGCGACGGCTGCAACGACGATGCAGGAGAGCACCGACCCCTCTATTCCGAATCCGGGGTCATAGAAAAACGAAACTGAAGAGGCCGATTCCTCGAGTCTGAAGACGGAATAGGGCATGAGAATGCCGCTGTTGGGAAGCCCGAAGATTATGTTCTGGGTGAAGTTCCATGCCGTATGAAGGGCCGCGGCACACCAGAACGAATCGTAATAACGGACGATGAACGACATGAGGATGCCGAAAGCGAAATTGTCGATGATTCCGATAACGGAAATACCATCGTTGAAGATGTGGAGAAATGAGAAGAAAACGGAATTGATGATGACGGCGGGAACAGGGGATGAATATATTCCCTCGAGTCTTCTGAATACGAATACACGGCATACAAGTTCCTCTGCCCCGGACTGGAAAAGAACTGCGGCAAGGAGGAGAATAAACGGGAGAGGACTGAAGGAATCGAAAGAGAGGTTTATCTTCCCCGTCAGCAGCGCAAGAGCGGCACAGAATGCATTCATCGCAGAGCCGAGGAGGAGACCGAGTGCGGAGAGGGCGGGCGTATTGCCCTCCGCCGTTCTTCCGATATGAGGAAGACATATTCTGTCATGAGGAATGAAGGCCGAAGCAAGGATGACTACAGGCCATATCCCCCACGATACTGCATACTCGACTCCCGTCGCCCAGGCATCACTTGAAGAGAGGGACGGAAAGATGCGCGGCAGGAGATAGAGAGACGACCCGATGAGGGATCCCAGAATCATCAGCGCCAGGGCCTCGAGAAGCACAAGAACGGCAAGCCCCGTCTTCCTGGCTGTTCCCCTCCCCTCCATCCTTACGGCCGTTTTCTCCTCAGTTTCCATTTCCGTATTCTTTTCTTCCATATTCATCTCTCCGACAGCTTGATGTTATACCCATATGCCTTCTTTGAACACCCGCCGTGTCACAGAGAGCGCATTTCGAAGGTGAACTCGATCCATTTTCCGTACTCGCTCTCGACTGCGAGCTTTCCGTGGTGCGCAGAAGCGATATCCTCCGCCATCGCAAGGCCCAGGCCGTAGCTCCCGCCGGCTCTGCTTCTCGACTTGTCCACACGGTAGAAGCGCTCGAAGATCTTCTCCTTCTCGCTCTCCTCTATCCCGATTCCCGTGTTGCGGACTCTGAGAACGGCATTCTTGTGCTTTTCTGAAAGGGAGACTGCTATCGTACCGTTCTCCTCACCGTACTTCACTGCGTTGCTGAGAAGAATGCTGACAAGCTTTTCAAGCTGGAACGCCGAGCCTCGGACGGAAACACCTTCGTCCACCTCTATATCGAGTGTCATACCCTTTTCGAATGCAAGCGCCTCGAAAGGAAGCGCCGAGCCGCGGACGACAAGGGAGAGGTCGACGTTCTCCCTGCCGCTTTCACTCCCCTTCTCCATCGCAGTCAGGAACATGAGATCCTTCACGAGTGTATCCATTCTCCTCGTCTCCGTCTTTATATAGGAAAGCCACTTCGTCTTTCCCGTCTCGGATTCAAGCACATCGGCGTTCGCCTGTATGACGGCAATCGGAGTCTTGAGTTCGTGTCCGGCATCGGCTATGAACCGGTTCTGTCTCTCGAAGGCCTCCTCGACCGGGCGTACGATGACTGAAGAGAGCTTGAGGGCGAGGAGAAAGAGAACAACCCACGCCGTAAGACCACCTGCGACAGCCCATGTGAAGACACGTCTGCTGTCCTTTGCCGAAGCCGTTGCATCGAGAACGGTGTATGAATAGCCCCCGGGCGTTCTGTGACTGAGGAAATAGTAGCCCTTCACGTTGTCGAACTCTCTGCCGTTCCTCCTGATAAGGGCAAGAATCGACTCGACCGTCTCATCATCGTAGTAACCGTCACGGCTGGAAGACCAGGAAGAGAGCGATCCTTCACTGTCGGTCTCGATGAGAATAACATTGCCGCCGAAATCTCTGAAAGCCCCCGTATTCGTCCCCAGTGAAGACGAAATGTCCTGAGGAGGCTCCGGAGCCGCCTGGACATTTCCTTCTCCGTCAGCTGAAGGCGGCTCTGCGGGATTGAACGGTCTTGTCTCCGAGGCATAGCTTTCGAGAGCAGTTCTTATCTGGGCGGTCTTCTCCCTCTCGGGGGCGATTACTATGAGTGCCACAAGGGATACGATGATGACCGTGAAGCATCCCGTCATTATGAGAACAAGCTGCCGCCTGAGCTGTTTTATCATCGTCCTCCCTCCCCGTCATCTTCCTTCGTCTCCATATAGTACCCGATACCGCGTGCAACCTTTATCGCGACTGAAGAACCTATGAAAGCCAGTTTCTTCCTAAGAAAGGAGACATAGACTTCGCTGCTGTTGTATTCGCTTCCGCACTCGAGTCCCCAGAGCTTCTCCTCTATCTGCTCCTTCGGAATTATACGGCCTTCAGACCGCATAAGGAGCTCGGCGAGATTTATCTCCCTCACGCTGAGTTTCACGCTCTTATCTGTTTTCCTCGATGAAAGCTCCCCCTTCTCCGCTCTCAGGACAAGATCGCCGAAGACGGGATCGCTGCTCTCGAGAGAGGTATCCCTGCGCCTCGCAAGTGCATTGACGCACGCAAGGAGTTCAGCCATCTCGAAGGGCTTCGTCAGATAGTAGTCAGCCCCCCAGTCAAGCCCTTTGACGCGGCTCTGGAGGTCGGTCTTCGCCGTAAGCATGAGTACCGGTGTCGATATTCTCTCCCCCCTCAGATGCGATAGCACGGTAAAGCCGTCCATAGCAGGGAGCATGACATCGAGAATAATAAGGTCATAGAGATCCGTCCCGGCTTCCTCGAGTCCGCTCTTTCCATCGTAGACAGCCGTGACAAGCCACCCCTTCGTCTTCAGCATATGACAGACTGCGTCGGAGAGGCCCTTTTCATCTTCAATCATCAAAAGTCTCATATTTGAAATTATTGTGAAAGAAAAACTCTTTTTCAAGGTTCGTTCAATAACTCTGTGGTAGAACACACTCATCATGGAGGTCAGCATATGAGACATCATTTCAAAGCAGCACTTGCAGCACTCCTCATTCTGGTACTGCTCTTTACATCATGCTCTACAGCACAGAGCGCTTCTGTAACCACGACAGAAAGCTCCGGAAGACCGGGCACACAGACCCCGCCGGCAAAGCCTGACGGAAATCCCGGCTTCCCCGGCGGCTTCGGCTCCGGTTCGCAGAGCGTTAACCAGGGGACGAGCGCCAATACGATAAGCGAAGACACAACTGTGGAAGGCGCTTCCTACGAATCAAGCGGTGACGACGAGAACGCCCTCAGAATCGACGGAGCAGCTGTTACTCTCACAGGAATTACCGTCGACAAGAGCGGAGGCTCTTCCTCGAACACGGAAAGCGGTGACTTCTACGGCATGAACGCAGCCGTTCTCGCAACAGACGGGGCTGACGTCACGATAAGTGACGCTGTAATCACGTCGAATGCACAGAACGGAAACGGCGTCTTCAGTTACGGCTCCTCCACTGTCGTCAGGATAAGCGGCAGTACGATAACGACATACAAGGACAATTCCGGCGGAATCCAGACAACGGGCGGCGGAACGACATATGCGGAGAATCTGACTGTCGAGACAAGCGGCAACTCCTCGGCTGCTATCAGATCCGACAGAGGCGGCGGCACTGTCGTTGTGACAGGCGGCACATATACGTCGAACGGCTACAACTCCCCTGCAGTCTATTCGACAGCGGACATCACGGTTACTGGCGCAGCACTGACGGCGGTGAATTCGGAGGCTCTCGTAATTGAGGGTCAGAACAGCATCACGCTTGAAGAGTGCACAGTATCGGGAAACATGAGCGACACGAAAGGTACAAGCTCGAGCGAGAATGTCCACTGCGTCATGATCTACCAGTCGATGTCCGGAGATGCGGAGGTAGGTACATCGTCCTTCTCGGCTACGGACTGTACAATCACGAACCACAACGGTGACGTATTCTATATCACGAATACATCCTGCAGCCTCCTCCTCTCGAATGTGACGATTATCAACGAAGAGAGCGATGGTTACCTCTTCAACGTCACCGGAAACAGTGCCAGCCGCGGCTGGGGAACAGCGGGAGCCAACGGTGCAGACGTCACGGCGGTCCTCTCGGACGAAAACATCGATGGTGATATAAGAGTCGACAGCATCTCGACGCTTGATCTGACTCTCTCGGACGGCACATCGTACACAGGAAAGATCAACGTCGTCGACAACAACGAAGGAGGAACAGCTCGGAGCAGTAATGCTGTAATCACAATAGAAGAAGGCTCAACATGGACGCTCACAGGTGACAGCGTTGTAACTAAGGTCGTAAACAACGGCACCATCGTCTTCAACGGCTACACAATCACACTCGCGGACGGCACTGTCCTTTCAGAGTGAACACCTGCTTTTCTGCAGAGGAACAACAGAAGCCGGCTCTTTCCAGACGGAATCAGCCGGCCTTCTTTATCCCGGAATTGACTGAGTAAGCCGTATCAGGAATCAGTCTCTCTTCTTCACACGGGTCAGATGAACTGACTGAAGATACTCATTCCGATTAAAGTCATGAGAGCGGAGGCGACAAGGGATAGGCTGCTGACTGCCCCTTCAAGTCTCCCCATCTCCAGAGCCTTCGTCGTCCCTATCGCATGAGAGCATGTTCCTATTGCCACACCCCTCGCAATCTTCGTTCTTATTTTGAAGAGTCTGCACGCCCCGCCTGCAATGACATTGCCGAATACGCCGGTAATTATAATAGATATGACGGTAATCGAGACATAACCGCCGTACTCCTCCGAAAGCGGCATCCCTACAGCTGTAGTTATGGACTTCGGAAGGAGTGTCACGTATTCCGTATGATTGAGATTGAAGAGCAGTGACAGAAGATAGACGCCGAGAAGCGACGTGACAACGCCGGAGAGTATTCCGAGTGTTATCGCCGCGGGATGCTTTCTGAGCGTCCTTATCTCCTCGTAAAGCGGAACGGCAAGAGAGACAGTCGCCGGTGTCAGAAGATAACTGAGTTTTTCTGCACTCCTGTAATAGGTTGTGTAATCAATCCTGAAAACAAGAAGAACGGCGATGACGATGATGATCGATATCAACAGGGGATTGAATACGGACAGTCTGAACTTCCTTTTGAGAAGCACACCCGCTTCATATGCGGCAAGGGACAATACAACTCCGAAAAAGGATGACAAGAGGAAAATTTCATTCATCATCCTTTCCTCCGAGAAGAGTGTCCGTGACCTTGCCGCTTACAAAGAATACGAGAACGGTCGTCACAATGGAAATAATGAGAAGCGGCAGAAGCATCCTCTCCGCCTCCCCCCACGCCGCAATGATACCGACAGCAGGCGGTATAAACATGACAGGCATGATTTCAAGGAGGAAAGAAGCAGTACCCTTCACACTCTCCACTTTTACGATACCCGAAAAAAGCAGCAAGAGCATGATGACTAGTCCGTAAATACTTCCCGGCACAGGGAGCGGAATGTAGAAACGCAGAACCTCCCCGACGAGGGAGACGAGTGCGATAATCATAAATTGTCTTAAATATTTCATATATTTCATGTCTTTTATTCCTATATTGGAATTTTATTTCTCAATAGAACTCCGATTTTATGTGATCGAAATCATCCGACATCAACTCAAGACCATACTT
>CAVDOI010000023.1:0-24075 GCA_963610485.1 Lachnospiraceae bacterium | reverse complement strand
CTTCCATACAGCTTCAGATCCATCGAAACCTCCCTTTTCTGTATCCATAACCTTAATATATTGTTTCTGTAGGAGGCACTCAGAATAGCCAAAGCGCCACTTCCATTGTTGGACCAGCTCATGCCGTTATGCTTCTGCCTGTCTGCTACAACGAGGTCATTGCTCTTTTCGGCAGCATTCGAACTTAGCTTTAGGTGGAATGCCCGGCGTATTGCATGGCAGCAGATGTTCTCCTTCTTCCTCTCAAGATAAGCACACATATCGTTCAGAATATCCTGGTTTTTGATCATCGAGCGGGGTAAACCTTTGATGAACGTTATTGCGCCGTCCACGTCGCCGACCCAGAGATAGTTGAGAATAGTCTTTACCTTCTGTCCCTTCTTCTCCTTGGGGAGCTTTACACACATGGAGCAGTACTCCTTGATTCTCTTTGCAAGATGGAACCAGTCGAGAATCAAGATATAAGGTCTCCAGGAGAAGAACTTCTCTGCATAGTCCTTAATCTCCTTTGCTCCGTCAGAAAGGAAAACCAGCTGTCTGTTTTCCAGAAGACCGTTCTCGAGAAGGAATGCCACGAGAATAAGGAAAGCCTTACGGATGCCTACAGCAGTAATGATGTACACCTTACCATCGGCCTGAATGTGTATGACAGTATTTGCGACATTCTTCTTTTCCTTTACGAATTCGATTCTTCTTTCATCCTTCTGATGCTTCACCATGACGTCGTCGACACTGACCAACACGACCTCACTACGGTCCTTCTCGGGGACAAAGTTGTCAGGAATAACACCTATTGGAAAGTCTGCATGTTTTGCATTGTATTCTTTGGTCGCCACCTCAATCTTATCTATCATCTCTTTGTCAGGTATAACATTAGGTTTTCTGATGGAGTCCGGAAGACTCCCGGGATCCAGAGGCCGACCTGTCTCGGGATCGAAGTTGTTCTCTCTCAGAACTGCTTTGGCATGTTTCTCCATAGCCTGAGAGAGGTCGTTGCCGAAGGACTCTATAAAGTCTGCAATGGTTCTGTGGTGAAATGAATCATCACCTTTGCGGTGCAGATACTTGTTCAACGTGGCCTCCGCTCGGCGGTATGAGTTGCCCTCAGCCATTTCAACCATGCTCTCCTGTATATAAAAAGACAGCATCCTCTCCTTGGGAGATAGATGCTTGTCGAAGTCGGAGCATACAGATACGTTTGTCAGACAGAGTTCGTTGTCGATAAGATAGTCTCTTAGTTTTTCGATTTTTTTTTAGTATCCGTCTCTTCCAGAAAGGAAGTCATTGCTGCTTTTTCGGCCTCAGTGCGTGTTTCGACCAATGCCTTCTCTATCTTGTCGACATCGTTCATAAGGCCGAGATATGTATGCCTGTCTATCTCCTCCCGGGTTGGAATGTCGCATTCTCTGGAATAACTGGTTTCACTGATCACTTTCCCGTTTTCATCTTCAATTTCGATTGTGTATCTTACTTTTCTCATTTGTCCTTCTCCTCCATTTTGGCCAGTTCTTTCTGAAGTATCTCAGCCGGATCTCCTTCATTGAATGCTGCTCTGAGGTATGGAATTCTCTCTTTTTCAACATACCCGAAGGAGAGAACAAGCTTGTGTTTCGGTTTCCCTTTCTCTCTTCTTGCCTCAACAAGAGAACAGAAGAACCCGTTTCTACCTCCCTTATTATCCTTAACTGCCTTCACGAACATAAACTAGCCTACAAAAAAGTTTTTAAGTACCTAAGATAAAGTAAATTATAAGACTTTTAACTAGCCTACGCAATACTCCAGAGAAAAACCATGCCGAATTCAAGGAAAAATTAGACATGGTCAAAAAAGTGTTTTATTCCTTAGGCCAATTTCATCCGCACAGGTCGAAAGATTTTTATTGTTTTCCTTCTTCCCCCGGTAATAGAATCGGCACTTGATGCTGGAATAACGGCAAGTCGGTTCACTTACCTTTTCGGTTCCGATGAAGCCTCCGCACATGCGGCTCCAGACACAAAATAAAAGGAGTTTTCAATGAAAAACAAGAAGCCACAGGCTGCTGCGTCGGTCGAGAACATCTACCGTCTCGACGGCAGAGTCCCGGTCAGCAAGGCCGTTCCGTTCGGCCTTCAGCATGTCCTCGCCATGTTCGTCTCGAATGTCGCCCCGATCATCCTCATCGCGGGGGTGGCGCAGTACAACGGCGTCGCCTTCACAGATGTCGACAAGGCATACCTTATCCAGGCGGCCATGATCATCGCCGGAATAGGAACGCTCCTGCAGCTCTATCCGGTGCTCCATATCGGGTCCGGGCTCCCCGTCGTCATGGGAGTCAGTTTCACGTTCCTCGCCGCAATGCAGACGATTGCCAGAGTCGACTACGGCTGCATGGTGGGTGCCGTCATCGCAGGCGGCTGTATCGAGGGGTGCCTCGGTCTTACTGCAAAGTACTGGAGACGCTTAATCGCCCCGATCGTATCGGCATGCGTCGTCACAGCTATAGGCTTCAGCGTACTCAGTGCCGGTATCGACTCGTTCTGCTCCTCCGCGGCATATCCCGCAGGTTCATGGCAGAACCTCCTCGTTGCGACAATCACGCTCGTTTCATGCCTCGTCTTCAATGCATGTGCCAAGGGCTTCTGGAAGCAGCTCTATGTTCTCTTCGGCCTTATCGTAGGCTACATCATCTCGATCTTCTTCGGGATGGTCGATTTCACCCAGATCGGGAACACCATAAGGGAGATAGGCGTCATATCACTGCCGCGCCTCTTCCACTACACACCGAAGTTCAGACCCGGCGACATAATCTCGGTGACACTCGTCTTCCTCGTCTCGGCAACGGAGACGATAGGCGACACGACTGCCACATGCACCGGAGGTCTCGGAAGAGACATCACCGAAAAGGAGATTTCGGGCTCCCTCTGCTGCGACGGCTTCATATCTGCAGTATCGGGCGGCGTCTTCGGATGCTCCCCCGTCACATCCTTCAGCCAGAACGTCGGTCTCATCGCAATGACGAAGGTCGTCAACCGCTTCACGATCATGTTCGGTGCAGTCATTCTCATTGCGGCGGGACTCTTCCCGCCTGTAGGGGCACTCCTGTCGACACTTCCATCATGCGTACTCGGAGGATGCACGGTAATCATGTTCGGTGCAATCATCGTGAGCGGCATCACCATGATAGCAGACTGCGGCTTCGGACAGCGCAACATGCTCATCACGGCGACAAGCTTCTGTGTCGGCATCGGAATAACACAGGTTCCTGCATTCTTCGACTACATGCCGCAGGTTGTCAGGGACATCTTCCAGAACAACATGGTCGCCGGCGTCTTCGTCGTCGCCCTTCTTCTCTCCCTCCTTCTTTCGAAGGACATGGACAGGAAGGAAGGTGTTTCAGTCTGAGAACAACGACGCTTCGTGAAGAGGTAAGAAGAAGCGGCCCTGCCCCGTCCCGGGCGGGGCATTGTCATCGCAAAAAGAGAAAAAAGAGTCTCTGGAACAACTTTCTTTGACAAAAACCCGAATTACCGTGCTTTATAAGTATGAAGCACTTATTTTCACTCATCATCATTCTTTTTCTTCTGACATCCTTCTCGTGCTCGGAGAAAAGCGCCGCAGTCGAGAACGTCCTCTCATGTGTCGACAGGCGTCCGGCACAGATTCTCTCCTACTCTCTCGGAAACAACAGCACATTCCTCATACGCTTTTCCGAGCGTGTTCTCATAAGTGAAGTCGTATATGACGGCACAAGGAGAAAGACGAACCTTGCCGGAGATAACTTCTCGATTCCGCTCGACAGGGAACTCGGAATGGGAGAGAAATATACACTTGCCCTCACATTCGAGAAGAACGGAGGCAATACGGGGAGGGCGTACTTCACGCTCTACGGCCGCAACGACAGGAAGGCCTCGCTTCTCATAAACGAAGTCTCGATGAAGGGAGACAAGACCAACCCCGACAGAATCGAGCTCCTCGTAACGAAGAAAGGCAACACGGCAGGCTTCATCCTGACGGACGAAGTCGGCACTGCCGCCGTCTCTCTTCCGTCCATCGAAGTCGGACGGGGTGACATAATCGTCGTCTACTGGGAGACGAAGAGCGGGAAGACCACGAAGGCACGGACAGAAACCCTCTATACATATTATATAGACGGGGAAGCGGACCATACACTCATAGGTACCACGGGGGCCGTCCTGCTCTACGACGAGTACGGCGGAGACATCGTGGATGCACTTCTCTACTCCGATTTCACATCGGCAAGCACGTCGAAGGAGAAATACAACACCGCTTCCGCCCTCCTCGCCGAAACGGGACAGTGGGAGGGCCCCGCAGTCGACTCCACCGATGTCAGAACCACACGGGTACTGGCGCGTATGCCGGGAGGAGTCGACACCAACAGTGCCGACGACTGGTTCGTGACGGCTGTAAAAAAAGCCACATGGGGGGAGGAGAATGTCTACGCCCCGTATATCGAATGATCAGAGCGCCCTGTTGGCTTTGATCTTCTTCGCCCCTTCGGCAAATCTCAGCGCCTTTACCTTGAGTTCGTCCGTTACGGGTCTGCCGTCCCTGGCAACCTCGACGAACTCCTCGAAGGTGTGGCATGCCTCGCCGAACATCTTGTAAGCTGTGTCGAGTCTCCGGGAAAGACTCTCGAGTATGCTGACGACCTTCGCCGGATTCTTTGCGAAGTAGTCTGAGAGATCTTCATGCCTTATGACCTTGCACACCGACTCCTCGAGTGCGACGGCCGTTGCAAAACGCGGCATGCTCTCCAGGAGTCCCACTTCTCCGAAGAACGTCGGAGCCTCGTTCGTGCTCACCATCACCTCGTCCTCTGTTCCGTAGTCGACATAGAGTGCGACCTTACCGTAGAGAAGATCATACATCCAGAGCTGGAACTCCCCTTCTCTGAAGATAACCTCACCCTTCTTGAATTTCTTCATTTCTTCCATCTGTTGTTTTCCTTTCTGATGAAAGAGAGGATAGCACAGAACGGAGACCGAGAGGAGATTTTCCGTCAGCCCGGCTGAAAATATTATCTGATCAGGGTGATCATCTTCATGACGCCGCCGAGGGTGTTGGCGACTGTCGACATCGACTTTATGAAGATATCGAGTGCGACGCCGACGACGTCCTTCCTCGTATCTCCTATGGTGTCACCGACGACCGACGCCCTGTGCGCCGCACTTCCCTTTTCCACTCCCGGGATATTACCCGACTCGATGTACTTCTTGGCATTGTCGAAGGCTCCTCCGGAATTCCCCATGAATACTGCCCTCGGGATTGCGACAATCGTCGCCCCGACGAGAAGCCCCCCGACGAACTCGACACCGAAGAGGAGCCCTCCGGCGACCGGGATGAGAAGAGCAAGTACCGACGGAAAGAGCATCTTTCTCAGTGCCTCCTCCGTCGCAGTGCGGATCATCGTGTTGTAATCAGGTTTAACCGTGCCTTCAAGAACTCCCGGAATCGAGAGAAGCCTGTCTCCGTCATCAGCCATCTTCTTCGCCGAATCGATCGTGTTGTCGGTAAGGAGCGAGGAGAAGTATTCGACGAGGGCACCGCCGAGTATTCCTCCGGCTACTACGACGAAGGATGCGAAGTTGAGTACAGCTTCGCCTGCAGAATACGAGCCGACGTATGCGACGATGAGCGACACAGTTGCAAAAGCCGCACTTCCGATTGCAAAGCCCTTGCCGATTGCCGCAGTTGTATTCCCCACTGCATCGAGTCTGTCCGTTATTGCTCTCACCTCCGGGGCCAGATGACAGGACTCCGCAATCCCCCCTGCATTATCTGCAATGGGACCGAATGCATCGATGGATACCGTCGCTGCGACAAAGGAAAGCATTCCGAGGGCCGAGAGTGCAATGCCGTATGTTCCGCAGATTCTTCCGGAGAAGAAGAGCGCGACGGCTATCATGAGGATGGGAAGGAGGCAGGAACGCGATCCTATCGCATCGCCTTTGGTGACGACGAAGGCCTCACCCTCCTCAGCCATTGCGGCGAGCATTCTCGTCGGCTTGTAGTCCGTACTCGTGTAGTACCCGGTGATGATTCCGATTGCGACACCGGAGATTATCCCGAGAAGCGCGGAAGCCCACGGGGAGACCCAGCCGAAGATGAATGATGAAGGAAGAGCGGCTCCTCTGAAAAGCTTCCATGAAGAGAAGAAGCCGATGACGACTGTCAGAAATGCAGAAATGTATGTAGCCCCGTCGAGTGCCTTCGAAGGACTCTCGCCCGTCTTTCTGACGCTTACGATGAAGAGTCCGGCGAGGGAGCTCAGAAGGCCTCCCGCTGCGAGAGACAGGGGAAAGAGCCTTGCGCCGTCGAATGCACTCCGGGAGAAGACACCTCCCGAAAAGAGCGTCTCCGATATGAGCATACCCGATATTAGGGCAGCTACGAATGATTCGAGAAGATCCGAGCAGTTTCCCGCGATATCGTTGACATTGTCCCCGATGAAGTCGGCGATGACGTTAGGAACTCTGCTGTCATCCTCCGGAAGGTCATGCCGGATCTTCGCAAGGATGTCGGACGAGATGTCTGCAGCCTTTGTATAGTTGCCGCCCGCGACTCTGTTGAACATCGCGACAAGGGAACATCCGAGAGAATATGTCGTGATTCTCATCATAGAGGCCTTACAACTCAGGTTGACTAGGAACCCGCGTCCCGCTGTATCGTGTTCAAAACCCCAGATGAAGAGAACTATGAGAAGTCCCAGGATCCCGAAGGCCTGGACTCCCAGTCCCGATATCGAGCCGCCTGCAAGTGCCACTTTCACAGTCTCTCCGACAGACAGGGTCGCTCTAGCCCTCTCGGCTGTCCTCACATTCGCATAAGTCGCGCTCCTCATGCCGATGAGACAGGAAGCGGAGCTCATGAGTGCTCCGATTACAAGGGTGAGACCCGATGTCCTCTCGACGAAAAGCGAGAAGACAAGTGCGACGATGATAACGACGACGGCGATAGTCCGGAACTCCGTCTTCATGAAGGTATCGGCACCGCTGCGGATGACTGCGGCCATCCCGGTCATATCTTCCGTCCCCTCGTCCATCTTCTTTATCATCCTGTAGTTGAAACAGATGTAGGCGGAAGTCACGACGACTACGAAGAGAGACAGACAGTAAATGATATCCATGAGTCCTCCCGTCTGAACTCACCACACCCTTTGACTCAAATATAACAGCAGATGATGGTTTATAAATGATATTTTTCCGGCTTTACATTGTTCCGGAGACAAGGATCCCGGATTAGTGATGATTATAGCAGATCAACATGATAAAACTGCGCCCCGTTCGGGATAATCCGGCTTACTGCACAACCTGCAGCACGGAGGCGTGAATATACTGTAAGACGGAACTCTTCAACTCAATGGGAACGATCTTCAGTGTCATTCCGGGAGGCGCAGGAATCTAATGAATGGAATCTAATCTCCGGCGGCTACAGTCCTCAGTCTGGAAAAACCTCTTCGTGTGCAAGACGCACAGAACTGTAATCGGCTTCATAATCCGACTGAGCAATATAAGCGTTGATATCGCCTGATAGCTTTGCGTACGTTTCATTGCTCATGATGACCATTCTTCCGTATCCGTTCTCCGTCAGAGATATCGGCTGGTCGGCTTCGACAACTTCCTCGATTTCCGTGAGATTATCCACCAGATCTGACACAGGTCTTGTTTCAAACATGATACTATCTCCTATCGGATGCAGTGTACCACGAGGGGATAAGCACATGCTGGACCGGTGCCGGGATATTTGTTTCAGAATCGACCCTATTCTATCCTGCAGCAGACTTCGCAGTTACAGTTTCAAGTCGTTATTCATCAACATCGAATATCAGAAGAGAGATGTTGCGTCTGCCGTACAGGACACGCCTCACCTCCATAACAGTCTCATCTCCGTCTGTCAGAACAACATAGAAAACGATGAAGTTGCCGACGATAATATTGTAATACGGAAGCCCATTCTCCGGAGAAATAGCATAGATGGCTGAGAATCCGGGATTATGGGAACGTTCTTCAACGGCTTTCTCGACGTTCCGGAGAAATCTGTCCGCAGCTACGGGGTTCTGAAGGTTATTCGCCATATAGGATACAATGTCATCAAGATCTTTACTGAAGAGGGATGTGTATCTAATTCTGTTTCTTTCTCGCATCATCAACTATTTTCCTTGCTTTGGAAAACACCTGGTCATGCGTGAGTCTCTCAGGATTGTAATCGGCATCATAATCAGCCTCGGCTAAAAAAGCGTTGATGTCGCCTGAAAGCTTTGCATATGTTCCCATGCTCATTATGACCATTCTTCCGTATCCGTTCTTCGTCAGAAAGACCGGCTGACCGGCTTCGACCACCTTCTCAATTTCCGTGAACTTGTTTCTCAAATCTGATACCGGTCTTATTTCGAGCATGAGACTATCTCCTTTTGACCGTATTTTATCAGAATTATGATAGGATTCAATACGTTTACTTGATAAAATCATGTACATTTTTCCTTTCACATGTGCTCCGGACAACTTTCCGTCACCCGGAGCTCACGCATCAGAACTCATAGAGCACCGTACTCTCGCAGAGCACGTCAGCTTCCTTCTTCTCGTCCTCGAGGACTTCAAGCTTGCTCTCCTTGTTCCTGTTGTTCAGCCTGTACTCGATATGGTTGCAGACGATTTCGATCGTACTCCTCTTCTCTCCCGTCTTGCTTTCCCAGCGGCACATCATAAGCCGTCCGACTGTCCTGACGACCATGCCCTTGTGGATGCAGGAGAGTGCCTTCTCTCCCAGTTCTCCCCAGCACTGGATGACAAGAAAGAGGGTTTCCTGCTTCGAGTTCCCATTCACGTCCTTGTAAAATCTGTCATTGGCGATGGTGAATTTTACAAGCCTGCTGTTCGTAACGGCGCTCTTCGCCACTACCTCCGGTTCGTTGATCAATGTACCTTCCAGAATGATGTTGTTTAGCTGATTCATTTAAGGTCCTCCACTTATAAAGCACGGGAATTCGGGATTTTGTCAAAAAAATCGTACTTTTCAGCGGAAATACTTTGTAGAATCTTCAATCTCCGACATTATTCGGACTTTGAGACAGAGAAAAATGCCCCCTCGGTTTTTCCCGCGGGAGCATGAAAGAGAGTCTCTCCTCTCAGAACGGCCTGTAACTTACGCCGAGGATGACCTGGAAATCGGAGGCGTTCTGTCCTTTTACGTTGTAGATGTTGTTCATCCTTACAAAATCGAGGGCGAGAGAGAGCGAGAGGTTGTCGAGAACCTCGTAGGATACACTCAATCCTATATCATAGGTGTACCAGATACTGTTGCGCACAGTCTCTGCATCGCTGTAGCGGTAGTTTCCCGTATTGCTGTGGTCGCTCGATATTCCGCTGTACTGGTTCCTGTAATCGCTCTCAGACGTGTCTGCCGGCACCTCGCTCCACTTCGTCCAGTAATCATGGGTACCGTGTGCCATGAAGAAGAACTTTCCGCCGACGGAAAGCCTCTGCCAGTCCCAGTCGACGCCGAGGGACGCCGTGAGGCAGTCGGGGCCGTATGTGTATCCGATGACATATTCGTCGTAAAGGATATCGGTATTGCCGGCATATGACTCATATGAGTAGAGACGGTACTTAACGCCTCCGATATAGTCGATGCCGTAGCCGCTTCTGCT
This sequence comes from Lachnospiraceae bacterium, assembly GCA_963610485.1. Lineage (GTDB taxonomy): Bacteria > Spirochaetota > Spirochaetia > Sphaerochaetales > Sphaerochaetaceae > Ornithospirochaeta. The sequence continues at coordinate 14,429 of CAVDOI010000023.1, read as the reverse complement.
GTCTCTGAGGTACGTTAGCGGCATGACATACACGACTTCGGGATTGACTGTGAGGATACCCTCTCCTGCCGCCGTCATGTACTTCGCTCCGATGAGGAATGCCTTGCCGTCGGGTGTCGTAGCCTGGCTCCTGCCGGGTCCGGGGCCTGTTTCGAATCCCGGCATTGCAAAGTTGTCGAGAAGCATCTGGCCGTAGAGTGCAAGCCCCTTCGTCACGGTCCAGTTGATCTCGAACGCCAGCGTCGAGTTGGTATTGCTCGGCATATATGCATTATGCATGAAATAGAGAGGACTGAGGGCTAAAAACGGAATGCTTCCGTCCTGTGAGTCAAGCGTCAGGGCCTCCGTAACAGCCAGTGAAAGCCTGTCGTTGAATAACCTTCCCTCGAAGCGGTGGGCCGAATAGAGGGCGAGGCCCTTCAGAGTATCGGCAGAGGAACGGCCGTTGGTTCCCTGGTAAACGGTTCTGTTTGAAGGATTGGAAGTATCTGCACCTTCAGGGAACCCATAGTAGTTCATCTTGCTGTTGAAGAACGAAAGAAGATATGTGTATTTGAATGATCCTGTTGAGGAGTATGCAGTGGCGCGGATCATGTCATGATACGGGAAGTTGTCACTGAGAACGAGGTTGCCGGTACTGCCGCTTCCCCAGTTCAGTCTGTCGCGCCCGATCTGCACCGACCATCCGGATCCGCCGACGGAGAGGAATGCACGTGACGGGAAGTTGATATCGAGGAGTTTTATGTCAAGTTCGAAGTTCTGCAGTGCAGGAATATTGGAGTTGAAAGCCGTCGATCCTATCTCCCTGCCTCCCCTGACGGAGTTCGAGAGATATGCATTGAAGTAGGTATAGAAGCTGTTGCCGAGCCATGTCTCCCAGTCGAGCTGGAAGAACGGGTTGTTCTTCGTAAGGTCTTCTCCGAACCAGTATCTTCTTCCTGCAAACGCAGTTTCCTTTATCCCGCCGACGTCCGTGCGGCTGATATCACCGGCGTAGGTGTGGGCGTAGACGTCGAGACTGAGGGTGCCTCCAATCTCCATGGCGCCGCCGTTGAAGGAAATGGAAGGCTCTTTCTCAAGTTCGTTCTTCACCTCCTCGTATGTGGAGGCGAGGTATGACGGAACGGATGAGATGGAGAGTGTATCGACCATCTTTCTCAGCTCGTCTCCACTCCAGGGCCCTGTTGATGAAGGGACGGCACGGCCCTGTGCTATGTAGAGCTTCACTATCTTCTGATAGAGGGCGCTGTCGACACTGTAGATTGTCTGGTCATTGTTCCCGGCCGAAAGAAGACACAGGACAAGGGAAAGGAAAAGAATGACGGAACATATCTTCTTCATAATAATCACTCCTTGCGGTTGTTCAAACCTTAAGAAGTATAACACGGAAAACGGCACTTTCCACAACGCATAAAAGACCTTTTGTCCGGAAATGTCCCCGTTTTGTCCTTTCCGGACATCCCGGATCAGGGAGCTGTCATTTCACCGTGAGATACCCGATCATCCTCTCATATGCCCCCTCAGCCTCCTTCACAAGGGGGAGAGCGGCATACATGTGATACATACCCTCCCCGACTTCGAGAGTCACGTCTGTCCCGAAGGACCTCAGTCTTTCTGCCGTGGAAGAGGCGGCTGCGGAGAAGACTTCGTCGCCGCCGTATGAGAGATAGGCGCTCCTGAGGCCCCGGTAGTTTCCCCTCTGCATATATCTCATGTATTCGGGAAGTTCCCTGCCGCCTGCCATGCCGGAGAATATGTTGTCGAGTGCCGTCGTACTCATTATGAGGTCGCTCGAATTCTTCTTCTCCGCTTCCTTTCTCTCTTCTCCTGTGAGAGCGGAGCCCGGGGAGGAAAGATAGAGCTTTCCCGGAAGCGGCACTCCCTTCTTCTCCTCGTTGATGTACGAGATGAGACAGAGCGTCATGAACGCACCCGAGGATCCTCCGAGGATTGCGATATCATCACTGCCGCAGGACGAAAGCATGAGGGAATATGTCCCGTAGAGCATCTCCACGGCATCGAAGAGATTGTACTCCGGGGCAAGGGGAAAATACGGAAGTGCGACATCACGCCCCGTTCTCTCTGCAATTCTCAATGCCGATCTGACCTGGGACGGTGACGGATACTCGAGCATCCCGCCTCCTACGACGAAAACACAGAGCGACGACACCTTCTTCCTGTGCTTTATGAGAAGTACAGGATGACCCGTCACAGTGACGGTTTCAAAATCGAAGCCGTCCTTTTTCATACGGGGAATCTTCGGGACAGCTTTCTCGCTTCCGAACGAACGTACGAGTTCCATGTACGGCCTCGCCATGCGTTTCTGCATTCCGAGAATGCGGAAAACGGACTTCAGCATTGCATATTTCAGTGACATAGTCCCACCTCACCCGGAATTGTTACACTCATGGGAAAAATCATCAAGAGTTAGACACAGTTAACTCATAGGGGGATTGTGATATGAACACCCCGTGCAATCCCCTGTTTGACCCGGAGATTCATCAAAGGGAAAGGACTAACAATGCCTCTCGAATTACATTTCGAATCCGGCCTTGAACGAGTGTGATGTGAATGCAGCCTCGTAATCGGAAAGAGCATGCTTCTCGAGGGGAGGAAGAACCACAGACGAGGAAGAGAGGGCGTCAAGAGCAGGTTCGAAGGGACCGCAGCGGCTTCCGACGAGCGTAAGTTCGCTGACGACGACAGCGCTGAGGTCGACAGATGCCTTCGATGCATAGGTACTCTTGAGGACGATCGTTCCCTTTTTTCTCACTGCCCTGAGTGCCGTCTCGATTCCGGACGGATTACCGACAGCCTCGATCACAACTTCATAGCCCTCCGTTTCAGCCGTCTCCGCTGTCCGTCCGAGAGACGAGAAGAGAGAAAGTTTATCCCTGTGTTTCCCGATGACGGTGAGATCTGCCTTAGAGAGGTGCATAACATTTGCAATGCATAGTGCAAGCCTTCCGTCTCCGATGACTGCAACGGGCATACCCTCCTCTATCTTCACCTGACGGGTTATCTCATAGGCTGCGGCAAGAGGCTCCGTGAATACGGCCTTGTCGGAGGGAAGCGTATCCGGGACAGTGTGGAGCATATCGTCCCTCAGAACCATGTATTCGGCAAAGCACCCGTCGCGGCTGAGCCCCGGGGTGCGGCGGAAGGAGCAGTGATGGGGCCGTCCAGTCCTGCAGTAGATACACTCCCCGCAGTTCTCGTTTATCTCCCCCACGACACGCTTCCCGATGAGAAAAGGATTGTCGGACGATTCGACTGTGCCGACGAACTCGTGTCCCATGACGCCCCTGAACGAGGGTCGGTAGCCCCTGAGAATCTCCCTGTCAGTCGAGCAGACAGCAGCGTATATGATCTTAATGAGACTCTCCCCCCTGCCCCTCTCAGGAACGGGGATGTCAGTGCGGTACACGGCCTTTTCTCCGTCGTACCATATACCTTTCATTGTTTTTTTCATGGCTTTGATTATCACACACTAAAGAGAGGCGGTCCACTCTAAAGGACCGCCCCGCTCAGATGAGCTTCAGCTCAGAGTGTGATGTTTGTTCCCTTCTCCGAAACCGTTACGGAAGAAGAGGAATCAACTGTCACGGTAACGTCTCCGAGAGAGAGCGAGGATGCGAATGTCTCAGATGAGGTCACTGCCGCATCCGTCGTGATTGTATATTCGCCTTCCGTAAGTGCATCCGATGCGATGAAGACACTCGAAGATGCCGTATCCGCAGGAAGTGTGAAGGCAAGAATTACATTGCCGCTCTTATCAAGAAGTGCGATTGTGTCACCCGATGAGAGTGATCCCATAGCGCCGCCGAAGCCGCCATCCGGAGCTGCACCGCCCCGGGAAGGTTCGGGAGCATCTGCACTGCCGGAAGGATTAAAGCCTCCCGTCGGACCTCCGCCGAAGCCGTTCTGAGGCATTCCGGGCATTGCCGATGACGTTCCGGAAGGCATCTCAGGAGGTACTGCAGCGCCGTCTGTGCTCTCTCCGTCAGGCCTTGCCGGGGGATTTACTCCGTTATTGCCCTGAGATGCCATACCTCCGTCTGTGCTCTCTCCGTCAGGCTTTACAGGTGGATTGCCGCCGTTGCCGTCCATAGCTGGCATTCCGCCTCCGAAGCCGCCGCCCATATTCATCGACATTCCGCTGTAGAGGTAATAACCTGTTGATAAGGAAGCCCGGGGAAGCTGGTTCGTGCCGCCGAGAGCGATGATTGTTCCTCCGTTATATGCGAATCTTGAATCTTCGTCGCAGTCGATACCGCCTTCAGGAACATCGGTGCCGAGAGCTATCAGCACCCCTCCGTTCACCGTGATGGTCCCGTTGCTGTCGACGGCGTCATTTGCCGATGAGCGTGCATAGATGAGGCCTCCGTTGATGACGATGTAGGCAGTACCGTCCTCAGATGCATTTATAGCATCATCTGTCGTGTTGAGGATGATCTTTCCTCCGTTGATTGTCACACTTCTCTTTCCCTCGATTCCTTCCGGAGATACTCCGTCGTTGGCCTCTGCCGAGCTGTCCTCTCTCGGATCAGCGTACGTCGTTATCGTGATAAGGCCGTTGTTGATGAAGACGTCTGCAGACGGATCGTTCTCGGTTGACGATGTATCACCGTCCTCTGTCGTATCGAAGCCTGCCGTGATCCCCTTTCCGGAAGTATTGATCACGATTTCGCCTCCGTTGATGAGGACATAGCCCTTGCCACGGCCCGATTCGCTCTCGTCACCTTCGACCTTTATACCCTTGTTCTCCATACCTTCGGTCATGTTGAGACCCGTGATGGTGACACATCCGGCATTCTGGACATAACCGTTCACCGGTTTGATACCCGTGCCGCCGCTTGTCGTCTCGTCGAGTGTCACATTGATGTCTCCTCCGTTCACGACGATTACGTCATCGGATACGATGCCGTTCTTCGTCACGGCATATACGGAGAGACTGCCCTCTCCCGAGATGACAAGAGAGCCCGAAGCCTTGAAGACATTGGTCTCCGTTCCGCTGCAGCCTGTAAGTATGTTATCATCCGAGAGTACGAGGAAACATGTCGTGGTGCTCTTGAGCTTTAGCGCCTGCTCGTCACTGTCCGATGCAGAAGTGATCGAGACACCGTCGAGTGTGAGCATGTAGTCGCTTCCATCACACACGAGAGTGACGCCCTTTTCGCTCACACCTGTGAGCACGATATTGTACCTGCTGTCGCCTGTGACGGTGATCGTCGTCTTCTTTTTCTTCTCCTCAACGGTAATATCTCCGCCGGCATAGCTCTCAGAAAGCGACGAGAGGTCGATCTCAACGCTCTCGTAATCCTCTGCGTTCAGGACATAGAGAGAGCTGTCATACGTGGAAGGCATCTGATCCGGGGACGGAATGACAGTCTCTCTTGCCTCGTCGTCCGTGATCCAACCCTCTACAAAGGATGTGAAGGTTCCCGTCAGTCCCGGCTTCGTTTCCGTAGTTCCTTCCCCGCCGGTCTCTGCTCTTGTTGTGCCAGTCGCAGATGCACATGATGCACAGAGCATCGAGAGTGCCATTATCAATGAAATGATGGATAAAGTAGTTCTCTTTCTCATTTTTTTTCTGTTCTCCTGCAGTGATGATAACAGTCGAACCTTGAAGAAAACTTGAAAAGAACAGAAAAGTTGGATAATTATCCGAGGGTCTTCTCCGCAAAGCCGCGGAAGGACGAGAACTCACGCTTGAGACCCGCGACTCCGTCCTTCTCCCAGACACGGGCGAGATAGAGCATTCCGCACATGCATGCGTATTTCTCGTAGTATCTTCCGCATATGGCATCATACAACAGCACCTTCTGCTTCTCCCTGTCCGTCTCAGAGAGGGCTGCCCTCATCCTCTTCTTTGAAGAAGCGAAGACATCTTCCAGTTCCTTGGAGTGCCAGTCGACTCTGTCGATATCCATCGAGCGGTATGAGATGAGATGGGCAAACCCCTCGTTGAATGTGTATCCGTCAAGTTTCTCGATGTAGTCGCTGCTTCTCAAAGCCTCATCGGCAGAGGGATTGTAGTATGAGATGAGGCAGTGCGTGAACTCGTGCGTCAATACATTCCGGATATTCTTCTCGATCCCCGGAAAAGAGAGATACTTTCTCCAGCATACAAGGTCGAAGACGAGGTGTGTCGTCCCGTCGCTCGAGAGTGTGTTCACGGCGTCGTAGGGCTCGGGAAAGCCGACTATGAGATCCACAGGAAGATCCTTCTCCTCCCAGGAGGGAAAGAGAGCATCCCATAAGGGGCGGTTGACGGGAGTGAAGGAGGAGAGTGCCGAAGTGAAGAGAGCCCTGAGTTTCTTCACATCTCTTCTTTCGTCCTCATCACCCTTCGGAGGGGTGAAGATGTTCCTTCCCTCGTCCATGTCGAGGGAGGAGGACGAGAAGAACCATTCATCCCTGAAATGCTCAGTGTCCTCTCCTTCGATATATCTAGGGCCTTTTCATGACAAAACGCTCGAAACTGCATAGTTCAACTCTTGACAGCTGAAAAATGTTATGAAACACACTGTTTTAGGCTTAATTTATGGGTTGAAAGAATGCTGACTGAATCAAAAATGAGAAGCGAGTGCGTAAAAGTCAAATTTTGACAATAGTTCCCCCATACCCGCTCTAACTGTGTTATAGTTTCATCGTTCAGATGAGAGGGTAATTAGTGAATACGGCTCTTTTCAGAACATCAAAATTATCGAAATGCTCATTGAATCCGACAAGGTCAACGTTGGAGCGGTAACATTCAATCTGAATGATGTTATGAGCAATTCGTCTAAGAAGGGCAAGGTTACCCAGACCATTGCCCTTTCTTACGAAGCAACGATCCTCCCTCAGTCTCTCATCCATCCAGTTGTTTCTTTCCTCAATACCCCAGTGATCTCTGGCATGAAAGGCAAATTCCTCGGCCGTGAGCTTCCTGTTGGAAAGGTAATAGAAGGTGCCCGTGGTTGCCTTCCCCGTTTTCATGTCTTCTCGTTCCCTTGTAATAATACAGGAATATCTTGCAGTGTCGAAACCGGTACGAAGGTCCGCTCCGACATTGCTGACGGCATAGGCCGTGCGCCTTTCGTATCTGCCGTGTCCTTTCTCAAGCCCGCTGTCATATACAGAAACTTCACCGCATTCCATCATCAGCTGTATGTGATCCGAAATATCTTCCCTTGTATTCTTCTGGTTATCCTTGAGAGGAACAACAAGAATTCCTCCATCCTTCTCCACCTGCTGAAAGACCTCTGTCTGTGTTCCAATTGCATCGAGGGAAACATACTTGTTCCTTGTCTCTATCCTCTGCAGAAGAATAGGAATGTTGGGAATTTCATTGGTTTTGAGTCCTACAAGCTCGCTGGAAAGGTACAAATCCAGCCTTTTTTGGTTCTTGTCGGTCAATCTCAGGACGGCATGTACAATGTACGGGGCCTGTTTCTTGTCTGACTTTGCGTTGTATTCAGATGCTGCCCTGATTGACTTGCCGTCCATGAAAACGGAACCGCGTGCGTATTTCATCTTGTCCAGAAGCCTTCTCACCCATTCCTCCAAGTACCATCTGAAGAGCTCTAAGTCTGTTTCCCAGACAGCCCGGTAGAATGTCACCAGGGACGGCAAAGCGTGGAAAGTCTCTCCCAGAAGTTCCTTCAGCCACTCCTCCCGGTGTTTCAAGTACCGGTGAATGCCGGGAAGCGTCGCACGGCCGCAGATGTAGCCTATTATTATCAAGGTAAAGATAAGTCCGATCGGATGAATACGCTCGCGTTGTTCCTTTCCCGTCTCGCTCTTCTTCCTTTCCTTCTCCGCTCCCCCTGCATCCATCATGTAATTATGGACGGAGTACACCTCTTCTGCATGCTCCGTCAGAAAGGTCTTTCCAGTCTTTCCCATGGCAGGCTCCTCTTGTAATGGCTATAAATACCAATCTGTTCTTCGTTCATCCTGCTCCTTACTTCTGTCCCGTCGGCAAAGACAACAAGATAGACACGCTTCAGACAATCAAGATCCTCCAAGAAGACAGCAGTCAGCTTCTGAAACCTCACCATTAGGGCCTGAGCTTCCTTGTCTGTATCTGCATCGAGTGTTGCCTCCCTTGAAACATATGACTCGGGAGATAGACGCAGAATCATCTGTTTCACAAGATAGTCCTGTCTCTTCAATCTTTCTTCTTCACTTTCTCCCGTCGCTTTCTTTACAAGCTTCTCCGGTACGCAGGAGAGGATGAAGTCTGTCAATCCCGCTTCATAGACTTCCATATCTCCCTTGTCGATGTTGATGTCCTTCTTTACGACGATGCCGTCGGGTGTGACGGTCCCGACGTACGTTCTCACCGGAACGGGATTCTTTTTCCCGGGTACTCTTTTTGATGTTGCCTTGTAGATGCAGCAGAGATCTCCAACCATCATCAAAACGGTTCCTTTGCGCTTCCATTTCTTAGCCCAGTCTGGAATGTTCGACATATGCTAACTCCTTCTAATGTAGTATAATAATATTATACAATACGTATAGGAAAACGCAAGGAAAAACCCCCGATTTTACTCAAAAATCGAGGGTTAACGAAGGTAAAAATAGGTCATTTTAACTGTATATGCGGGTATTCAGGCTTTTGATGAAAAGACCCTACGATATATCTGTCTGCTATCCTGCTGTCCACTCTGATCATATTGTCCGCCTTATCGGGAGAGAATCTACTCAAAAGATGACATCTAGTCAACAGGTGAAAATCAACTGATTGCAGTATAAATAATTAAACATATAATGTGCCTGGAATCACCACGCGTATCCATTATGCCTATGCCGATGATGATGAAATCACGTAATATTCCAGCCGGCGATGTGTCTTTCCGGCGACGGCACACATCACGCCCGTCTCTGTTTACTTTTTCTCTACTTGCGTTTTATTAGGTATTTTACTTATTCTTTAGTTGAGTTTTATCAGAAGTTTTTGTAGAATTTACTCGCGTGTTATACTTAACATCTGATTATATGAGGAATTATTAGGATGGAACTCAAACGTAAGATTTATCAGAAACTTATTGAATGGAAGGAGAAAGATAACGGCCGTACTTCGCTTCTTATAGAAGGAGTGCGCAGAGTCGGAAAAAGCACCATAGCCGAAACTTTCGGAAAGAATGAGTACAAGTCCTACGTAATTATCGATTTCGCAGAGAGCGGCAGCAGCAGAATCCGAGAAAGCCTCGAAAACAACCTCACGCATCTTGATGTGCTTTTCCAGGACATAGCCGTAGAGACAGGAGTGAAACTCCACGAACGCGGGACGCTGATCATCTTCGACGAAGTGCAGAGGTTTCCACGGGCAAGAGAGGCGACCAAGTACCTTGTCAAGGACGGAAGATACGACTACATCGTGACAGGTTCCCTCATATCGATAAAGGAGAATGTTGAAAACATTACAATCCCGTCAGAAGAGAGAAAACTCAGGATGCATCCCCTCGATTTCGAGGAATTCCTCTGGGCGGCCGGAGAGGAGACGCTTGCCGGGTACATACGGCAATGTTACATGGAATCGAAGGCTCCTGAAGATGCCTTCCACAAAAAGGCAATGCGCCTTTTCAGTGAATATCTTCTTGTCGGAGGAATGCCGCAGAGCGTCACGTCATATTTCGAGTCTTCAAGAGACTTCGACAGTGCCGACAGAGCAAAAAGGATGATTCTCGAAATATACCGTGACGACATAAAGAAAGCAGCAAGAAAATACAGGAGCAGGGTTTCTGCAGTCTTTGAACATATTCCATCGGTACTCTCTTCCCATGAAAAGAAACTTGTCATAAGCGATATCGAACGGGGCGGCACCTTCGCCCTTTACGACGCTCCTCTTTTCTGGCTCGGTGACGCCATGCTCTGCAATCTCTGCTACAAATGCAACGATCCCGCCGTGGAATTCGCCCTCAATCTCAACGAAAGCGCAGTCAAACCCTATCTTGTAGATACGGGGCTGCTCGTCAGCCTGACATTCAGCGAAAACGAACTGATGAGCAATGAACTCTACAGAGAGATTCTGGACGACAGACTTTCAATCAACGAAGGCATGTTCTACGGGAACGTGATTGCACAGATGCTTGTCGCCGGAGGACGCCGGCTCTTCTTCTACAGTCACTACGACCGCGAAAGCGGACACAATGACATGGAGGTGGATTTCCTTCTTTCATCAGAAAGCAAGTTGAATTTCAGAATATATCCTGTCGAAGTGAAATCATCCTCAAGATACTCGACAGTCTCTCTTGACCGGTTCAGAGAGCAGTTTTCGAAGAGAATCGGAAGAAGTATCATCATACATCCGAAGAACTACTCGGAGTGCGGAACGCTTTCAAAATATCCTCCGTACATGGTCTTCTGCTTCTCCGGAGAATGAATCCCCAAAGAGGTCGATATCCATACACGGCCACAGGCTGTTTCTCATGTCCGTCTTTCTAATTGCTTTATTTAAAATAAATTATCTCCAAGTGTGATTTCTTTCGTTTTTCCGGAAGAAAAGCACTTGCCATTATCTTTTTCTTCGGCTAGACTCATCACAGCTGTCAGAGGGCAGGTCGTTCGGAGAAACGACAGCCGGATAAGACGCAGGTTGAGATACCTGTTTCTTATCCGGCTTTTTTTGTTTAAGAAGGAGAACAAGACATGGAAAATCTTCTGGAAGGAAAGGTCAGACCGCTTTATCTCAGGTATCTGTCGGCGGCGTTCGGCAGTGCACTCATCTCATCGATCTACGGTCTCGTCGACATGGCGATGGTCGGACAGTACCAGGGGCCCGACGGAACTGCGGCCCTCGCAGTCGTCGCACCGGTATGGAATGTCATATACAGCCTCGGACTGCTTGCGGGAATCGGGGGCAGCGTCATATTCTCCCTCAAGAAGGGAATGAACAAAGACGGAGGAAAAGGAAACGGGAATGAGTATTTCACTTCCTCGCTCATCCTCTCCGTCATTCTCGCGTCCCTTTCAACTCTGGCAATCTTCCTCTTCGAGGATCAGATACTGACTTTCTTCGGCGCAGACGAGAGCCTTCTTCCCCTTGCAAAAGACTACCTCAGACCGATCAGATACGTCTTTCCCGTATTCCTCTTCAACCAGATGCTTGCCGCATTCCTCCGTAACGACAACAGTCCGTCGCTTGCCACTGCGGCTGTCCTCACCGGAGGCATCTTCAACGTATTCGGCGACTGGTTCTTCGTCTTCCCCTGTGATATGGGAATGTACGGCGCAGGCCTTGCAACTGCCGCCGGAAGCGTGATGAGCCTCATCATCATGCTCACACACTTCTTCAATAAGAGATGCACGCTAAGACTTGATCAGCCCTCCCGTCCCATTCATCAGGCGGCAAGGATCGCCGTGACGGGATTCTCAACGTTCTTCATCGACGTCGCAATGGGCATTCTGACGATTCTCTTCAACAAGCAGATAATGCGCTGCCTCGGGTCTTCGGCTCTCGCAGTCTACGGCCCCGTCATCAACGTCAGCACATTCGTGCAGTGCTGTGCATATTCCGTCGGTCAGGCCTCGCAGCCGATAATATCGACGGCATACGGAGCCGGAAGGGGCGACAGGATAAAGGAGACGCTGAAGTACAGTCTCATAACATCGTTCATCTTCGCCGCATTCTGGACGATCCTCAGCGAGACTGTTCCCAACCTCTATATAAGGATATTCATGAGCCCTACAGACGAAATACTTGCCATAGCCCCGGCAATCATCAGGACATACGCACTCTCGTTCGTACTGCTGCCCTTCAACATCTACTCGACATACTACTTCCAGGCGATTATGAAGAGCAGAATCTCGATGACGGTATCTGTAATGCGCGGTCTTGTGATAAGCGGAGCCCTGATCCTCACGCTCCCGCTCTTCCTCCCTGCCTCCTCACTGTGGCTCAGTATGCCGCTGACGGAGCTCATCACAGCTCTCTACACCGCCGTAGAGATGAAGAAGTATACATCACGGCTCTGATGATGATTGTCCTCCCCGCCTCTTTTCAGTGATAATAAAGGAACAAGGAAACAATATGGACAACAAAGTCAGAGTTCTCCTCGTAAAGGAGAACGTATTTCAGAATAACAACAAGGCGGCCGACAGTCTCAGGTGTGAGCTCGGGAAGAAAGGCGTATTTCTCATGAATCTCATGTCATCCCCCGGAAGCGGAAAGACGACGCTTCTCACCGCGGTTATCAACAGGATGAAGGAGAAATACCGCATCGGCGTCATGGAGGCCGATATCGACAGCGATGTCGACGCCGTGAAGATCAAGGCGCTCGGAGTCAAGGCGGTACAGCTCCATACCGGCGGCATGTGCCACCTCGATGCCGCGATGACGAGACAGGGGCTGGAGGCAATCGGCATCGACGACCTCGATTTCGTCACGCTCGAGAACGTCGGGAACCTCATATGCCCCGCCGAGTTCGACACCGGAGCCGTGAAGAACGTCATGATACTCTCCGTTCCGGAGGGTGATGACAAGCCCCTGAAGTACCCGCTGATGTTCAGCACGGTCGACGCCGTGATCATCAACAAGATTGACGCATCGTCCTTCTTCGATTTCGACATCGAAAGATGCAAGGGCTATATAAGAGAGCGCAACGTGAAGAATCCTCCCGTCTTCCCCGTCTCGGCAAAGACCGGAGAGGGAATGGATGCACTTACGGCATGGCTCGAGAAAGAAATAGACGCATGGAAGAACGGTGATAAAGAGAATACCGGAAGATAGCATCATAAGACCCGGAGAGAAGAGAAATGCATGAACTCGGTATAGTATTCACGATTCTCGACAGGCTGGAAGAGCTTGCGGCAGAGGAGAACATCACCCACATAAAGCGTGTAACTCTCGAGATCGGGGAGGTCTCGACTGTCATTCCCGAGTACGTGACACCCTGTTTCGACTGGGCTGTGAAGAAGCGCCCTCTCTTCGGCGACACGACTCTCGAGATAGAGACCATCCACGCCGTCACGATATGCCGCAGCTGCGGCAGTGAATACGACACCGTGGATTATGGAATAACGTGCCCGCACTGCGGCTCGAGGGAGACCGAGCTTAAGTGCGGGAACGAAATAAACATTAAAGAGATCGAAGCAGAATAGTTATTTCTGATTGATCATGATATTGCCCTGTGCCGACACGGCGTTTATATTTCCACTGCCGTATCCGATGACATGGCTCTTTCCGTCCATCATGCTCTCGAACGGCGATACGACTTCGCCGGCTGTGGTCTTTGCTGTAATCGAATAGCCTTCCTCCGTTATCTCATCAAGGTATATGTTACCCGTAAGGGTGGTGAGAGTGCAGTCCTCCGGAGCTGAAGCGAACGTGAGGCTGATGAAACCGGAGGTGTTCTCTATCTCGATCTCCGGTGATGATACCAGTGCAAGCTGGATCCTTCCCGATGTGGAGGAGAGGGAGATCATGGACGACGTCAGTTCGTTGAAATATGTCGTCCCGCTTGTATTCTCACCGACAAGAAGCTCTGCAGTCACATCGAACGAATCCAGATCACCCGAGCCTGTGCTGAATTCGATCATGGAAGCCGCACTATCTCTTATGTCGATATCACCCGAGGTCGTCTCTATATCAACAGAGCCGCATTTCACTTCATAGATGACAACAGAACCCGAAGAGTTCCTTACGGTGAATTCATCCGAAACTGTTGAGTTACGGAGCTTCGTCTTACCCGAGGTCGATGCCAGGGAGAGCTTTGATGAAGTGAGATTGTCGACATCTATCTCGGAAGAGGTCGTCTTCAGTCCGGCCTTTGGAGTCTGGACTTTATATACATAGATGCGTCCGCTTCCCGATTTGACATCAAGCGACGAGAGAGTGAGGTACTTCAAACTGGTCTTACCCGTCCCCTGCTCCACCGAGAGGGCAAGATCGGACGGGAGTGCAACGGTAAGGGCCTTGTCCTCCGGGCTGATTGTGCCGCTGAAGCCGCTTGAAGCCGCCATTACTGTAAGAACCCTGTCTTTGACCCTCCATCTGAGCTTTGCTCCCTCATCCAACTCCGCCGAGGCTTCCGTAACGGAAATCGTATCTGCCTTGACACCCTCGACAGTGACGTCTCCGACATTCCATATGATCCTGACTTCGTCGACATCGGAGAGGGAGGCGGTGAACGATCCTGTGCTGTATTCCCCTTCGTCCTCGTAGACAGGCCCCGTGTATGTTACATACGTCTTCTCCTTGACAGTGGTGGAATCGGCACTGCTTCCCTTCCTGCTCTGGCATGTGAATACAAGCGCGATTATTACGATTATTACTACTATGGGTCCGATTCTTTTCTTCATATTCTCTCCCTCGTAAAATAATGGTAAATGATAGCGGATTAAATTGCCACATCTTTTTTCCGGCGTTTTGAGAGTTCAGAAAAGACTAGGACATACGCATCAAATTAAGATTTGAAAAATTAATGCAATAAGAGTAAACA
>CAVDOI010000022.1:0-24166 GCA_963610485.1 Lachnospiraceae bacterium | reverse complement strand
ATAACGGATCTGGCTCTTGTCAAGAGCCTGTCCTCTCTCGAGCTCGGCAGGCAATACGCAGCTGTCTCTCCAGCCGGCTGTGATGCTGTCAGAATTGAAAAAGAGGTGGAGATTTCCTATCTTGATAAGCGATTTCTCCAAGATGTAAGTGAAAACAACCGTATAAAAGGTGTTTCGACTGCCAATGAAATATGCCGGAATTATCGTAGAGAAGGCCGATTCTTCGATGAAATTCTGAGTGGCGGGGAGGAGGGATGATTATGGACTGCATCTCCTTGAAATTATGTGACATCCAGGCCCGTCTCTTCGAGTTGTCATCCAGAAAGGGATATGACAGCGCTTCGTTCGTCTCATTCTTCATGAAATCGGATGTCGCACGCTCTCTCGATTCTGTCTACAACCGTATGCAGTGGGCCGGGGAGGAATACCTGCTGGAAGAGGTTATCGATTCAAGCCGGGGGAGAATCCCTCTTTCCGGGAATCCTGCCAGTCCGGAGGTTATGTACTGGATCGGATATATCTACCGCTACTGGCACTATTACAGAAACGAAGAGAGCGCGAGAATATACCGTCAGGCCGACTTCACGACAATGAAGAGGAATTATCTGATCTTCCATACGATGGATCCTTCTCTTGCTGTCGATGATCTCATTGAAATGGGGAGGGAGAAGAGATGAAGGAAATCCGGGCTTTCTCTTGTCCAGGAGCAAGGTGACTGTCAGTCGGTAACTCTGCTCTTTATGAAGGCCGAGGCCTCCTTTATTCCCTTCCATCCGTCGTCGAGAATCTCGTAGAGCTGCATGAAGCCGTGTATGGCACCCTTATAGACCGAGAGCGTCGATTCCGTCCCGAGGGCGGTGAGAGCAGCGTGGTATGAGATACCCTCATCCCTGAGGCTGTCCGCCTCCGGTACTATTATGAGATGGTCGGGGAGGACGTAAGTGCCGTCTTCGTCTGTCTCTACGGCGCATCCGCTGTAGAGATTCGGTACATCGAGTGTGTCCAGAGCCCCCTGGAGCATCAGAAGAGGCGAGGCATACGGCTCGAGGCCGTCCTCGATGTTCTCGAGGTAGCTTGTGAATGTGTGCTGCATGACGGCGCGGCTTATCATGGTCTTCCTGCCGTCGAAGCCTCCGAAGAGGATGTGCGAGGGAAGGAGGACGGGATATACCGAGAGGCTGGGGTAGAAGAGGACGACACCGACGGGCGCTGTCACATTCTCCTCCTTCGCTCTTATAGCAAGGCCTGCGGCGAAGTTGCCGCCCGCACTGTCTCCCATGAGTACGGTGCGCTCCGGATCGGCGTTGTATTCTCCTCCGTGTTCGAGGAGGAAGAGGTAGGCCTCCCATACGTCGTTGACCGCCGCAGGATATTTGTGATCGGGGGCAAGGGAGTAGTCATCTGTGAATACAATACAGTTTGTCCTGTCTGCAAAGATTCCGAGAAGTGTCTGGTAGGTCTTGTAGTCGGAGGAGGTGTAGGCTCCGCCGTGGGTGAAGAAGATCACGGGAAGGACATCCTCTCCGTTGTAGTTCTTCGGATAAGATATCCAGAGGGTTGAGGAGGAGAGGGTGACGGTCTCGACCTTCCTGTCTCCCGTAAGGGGATGATCTGTCGGCTGCCCGTACGTGCCGTCGGCGTTGGCGTACTTGTTCATCGCCCAGACCATCAGGGCCGAGCCGTCGGAGAGGACGACGCGCGGGTCCGCCGTTGTCCTGAGCTCCCTGAGCTCTGCTCTCGTGACTCCGAGCTTCATCCTGATTATCTCGTTCTTGATAGTCGTGCATGACGTCAGCATCAGAACTGCTGCGAGCAGTACAAGTAAGAGTCTTTTCTTCATAAATTCCCCTTGTTGTGTTGTTCTATTTCATATCGGAATAACCGGTGGTGTGCCGACAGATCAGCGTGGATCAGATTTCGTCGAAGGTCTTCTGTGTGAGGGTGAAATCATTCTTGTTGAAGACGATGTAGCCGTCGTTCATCAGCTCCGACAGTACCACTGTCATCGCGGCCCTGTCGACGCCGAGGTAGTCAGCAAGCTGCTGCCGATTGAGCGTTATGGTGAAACACTTTGATTTGTTCTCGTACGACTTTGCGACAAGGTAGCTCATGAGGCGTGCTCTTGTCGTCCTCTGTGTCAGGAAGGTGATCTTCTCGAAGAGCATGGACATCGTCTTCGACATCTCTACAAGGAGGTTGCTCTCAAAGTGTATGAGATGGTCACTCTGGATAATGTTGCGTGAGAAGAGCCTCTTCATGCTGAAGGAGAAGTAGACGGTCTCATCCCTTGTGACGACCGTGAGGGGATGGGGAATGGAAAGAATGGAGGAACTTGTCGATATCGTGGCACCGGGTCCCAGTTCGGCTATGACGTTGCGGAAGCCTCCCGTGTAGTCTTCCTGGTATGCCAGTGCACTCCCCAAGATGATGATGGATGCGATGTTTGTCTCGTCGCCCTCACTGATGAGGAGAGTGTTCTTATCTGCAGTGCGGACGATTCCGTCGAGGTTTGTGACGATGTCATGTATCTCGCTGTCGTCCATACCCCTGAAAAGATCACATTTCTTCAAAATCTCGTAATCAATCATATATAAACAACCCCCGGGCCCGGAATGCTCCGTTCCTCGGTTTCTCTCTTATTTTAAAACTTACCGGAGTAAAAAGGCTGAAAGCCCTTCTTATCCTCTCTTCCACCTTTTTAAAATTTTATGGGTTTGATTTCCGTTTCGCAACAGTAAAAAAAAGCTCAAGCCGCAGGAAAGCACAAAAAAAGCCCCCCGGAAACTGTTCTCCGGGGGAGAGGATGTCAGATGACCGTTCCGTCCGGGATTATCGCATTCTTGTTGATGACGATGATTCCGTCATGTACGGAGTACATTTCGAAGTCTCCTTCCGGCCTCTTTATGTTGTCGATTCCTATGCGGCAGTTGGCCCCGATTCTCACGTTCTGGTCGATGATGGCCTTCTTGATGATTGTCGCTCTTCCGATACCGATGTTAGGAATGCCCCTTCTTGCATTCTCGGCCTTCTCCTCTTCGCTTTCATAGCGGGAGGCACCCATC
This sequence comes from Lachnospiraceae bacterium, assembly GCA_963610485.1. Classification (GTDB taxonomy): domain Bacteria; phylum Spirochaetota; class Spirochaetia; order Sphaerochaetales; family Sphaerochaetaceae; genus Ornithospirochaeta. The sequence goes on along the minus strand of CAVDOI010000022.1, from coordinate 21,104 downwards.
GAGTAGACTCCGTCGAGGGAGGCTCCGGCTTCGATGAATGTTCTGACGCCGATGATGGAGTTCACGATATATGCATTCGTGATGATCGAGCCTTCACTTGTGAGGGAGTTCGATATATTGCAGAAGTTGGCCTTCGTCGCAGGAAGATGTCTGCGGTGTGTGTAGATCGGCATCTCCTCGTCGTAGAAGTTGAATGCCGGCTTGTCGGATGCAAGGTCGAGGTTCGCCTCATAGAAGGCCTTGACTGTTCCTATATCCTCCCAGTAGTCATCGAAGAGGTAGCTTGCGACGGGCTTTGTCTTGATGATGTCGGGGATGATCTCCTTGCCGAAGTCGGTCTTGTCGTTGTTGAGGGCAGTCTCCATCTCCTTTGCGTTGAAGATGTAGATACCCATCGAGGCAACGTATTCGTTCCTCTCCGTCCTCTTCTTCCCGAGCTGGTCCTTGAGAGTCTTTTCGGGAACGATGTAGTCGGTGATGTCGACATCGTCGGCAGGCTTCTCGTAGAACTTGGTTATCATGCCGTTTTCGTCGCAGCCCATGATTCCCAGTCCCGTTGCCTCGCTTCTGCTGATGGGCTTACCGGCAATCGTGAGGACAGCACCGCTGTGGATGTGTCTTTCGAGCATCTTGTTGAAGTCCATTCTGTAGAGCTGGTCACCCGAGAGGATGACATAGTAGTCTGCATTCTGGTCTCTGAAGTGTTTGAGGTTCTTTCTTACTGCATCCGCCGTACCCTGGTACCAGGATTCGGAAGCATAGGTCTGCTCTGCGGCGAGGATCTCGACGAAACCGCCGGAGAATGCATCGAAGTTGTATGTCGATGCTATATGGTTGTGAAGCGATGCGCTGTTGAACTGGGTCAGAACGTAGATCTGACGCATGTCGCTGTTGATGCAGTTAGAAATCGGGATGTCGACGAGACGGTACTTTCCTGCGAACGGTACTGCCGGCTTCGATCTGTCCATCGTCAGAGGATAAAGTCTTGTTCCTCTTCCGCCGCCGAGAATGATTGCAACTACTTTCTTATTGTTGAGTGACATGTGATATTCTCCTTTGCTTTTATTGTAACCCTTTTATTTGTTAAATAAAGTTAATGTTTTTTCTTTTTATGCCTTTCTGAGGAGTTCGAGGTAGAGTTTTTCGTACTTTACGGCCGATGTGCGCCATGAGAAGTCTTCGCTCATACCCCTCTTTCTCACTCTGTCGAGCTCCTCTCTGTCGCTGTACAGAGCCTCCGCTCTCTCCACAGCCGCCACTATCTCGTCGGGAGTGAGGGAGAGAAACGAGATTCCATTCCCGTTCTCGTTTCCTATGTCGCGTACGGTGTCGCTGAGGCCGCCCGTTGCATGGACGACAGGGATTGTGCCGTAGGTGAGCGAGTACATCTGATTGAGGCCGCAGGGTTCGTATGCCGAGGGCATGAGGAAGAAGTCGGCTCCCGCCTCGAGGATGTGCGAAAGCTCCTTCGAGAAGACTATCTTCACCGAGAGATTGTCATACTCCATCATGAGCGAACTCAGCTTCGAGATGTACCTGCTGTCGCCGGTGCCTATGAGTGCAACCTGACACTTCCCTGTCTTGAGGATGCGCTCGAGTGCGCATTCATCTCCTTCGAGCAGAAGTTCGTCGAAGCCCTTCTGTGAGGCGAGCCTGCTGATGAGCGCAACGAGCGGAACATCGTCCCTCTCCTCGAGGCCGAAGAGACGCTGTACTTCCTTTCTGCACGCCATCTTCCCCTTCATGTTATCCTTCGAGAACCGCTCGGGGATGAGCGTGTCGCTTCCGGGATTCCATTCCTTTTCGTCGATTCCGTTGATTATGCCCTCTGTGTCGTTCTCCCTCTGCTTCAGAATGTCCTCGAGTCCGGCACCGTACTGCTGAGTGAGGATCTCCCTCGCATACGTCGGAGATACCGTCGTTATTCTGCCGGCCGTTCTGAGGGCGAGCGCCATCATGTTGATCTTTCCGTCCCTTTCAGCCTCTCCGGGGATGACGGAGGACGACGAGACTGCGTCGAGGGGGGAGAATACCCCCTGGTACTCGAGGTTGTGGATTGTGAAGACAGTCTTTCCCGGTACCTTGAAATACTTCATGAAGTGCATCACGAAGCCCGTCGTCCAGTCATGGCAGTGCACGATATCTACATGGAGGCCGCGTGCAAGGATATAGAGAGCGGCAGCCTTCGAGAATGCGATGAAGCGCGGGCAGTTGTCGCTGTAGGGCGAGAATGACGTGTCGCCGTAGATTCCCTTTCTTTCCGTGAAATAGGGGTGGGCGAGGCCCGCATATGTGACGCCGTCGACCTCCTTCTCGTATACTTCGGCCTTCTCGTTTCTGCCAAGCATCGGTATCTGGTAGGAAAGGGTCTTTCTGAATCCCGTTCTGTCGATGAAGGAGTAGAGCGGCATGAATACAGTTACATTGTGTCCGAGTTTATTAAGCGCAGGTGAAAGCGCACCGAGAACGTCGGCAAGTCCCCCAGATTTTGAGAAAGGAACAGCCTCGCTTGTTACCATTAGTATTTCCATGTGACTATTATCTTATCTCAACGGGCGCGGGGGCAAGTTAAAAATAAGAAAAGAAGAGAGACTCTCCTGTGCCCGGGAAAGGAAGGGTAGTCTGCTCTAATGCCCCTGCCGGATGGACGTATCGGACGGCCGCCAGAGAGATGATGGTCTCTTTCTTCGTTATTCAGATTCCATAGTCACACGTATGCACGGGGAATGACTCATATTCAGATCTCCGCGTCTTTGACAGATCTCTGTGCCTGAGGTCATCATATATGCGTGTCCGGAGAGCTTTCACACTACCGCTTTTCATAACACGATTCCCTCCCTCCGGATATTCCTGTAGAAAGGCAGAATATCCTTCCATCTGTCGAACAATGTGCGCTCTATCTCAATGACGGAAAGAACCTTCCCGCATCCGGGTTCATAAGAGGCGACGCATTCAATCATCCAATCGGAAATTTCCTTTGAAGGTCTGCCGGAGAGAATCACCGCAATATCGACATCGGACTCCTGCGTCTCTGTTCCTCTGGCACAGGAGCCGTAGAGAACCACCTCCTGCATCAGGCCGTCATAGATGGCAAGCAGGGCTTCAATCATTTCGGAGAATACAGCCATAAGGTCCCGGTCCCTTTTCAGAACATTACGTTTTTCCATTGGGCGGGCGGTGTTGTCATATTTTCTTATCGATAATCCGTCCTGTTTCAGGTCTTTACAAATATCCATTCTCTCCGTCATAATTTGAACATGGTTTCATTCCGGCCGGGATGAGATAAGAGAGGAACGGGGGTTCACAGGTGAAAAAAGCGTTGATAATCATCCTTGTCATTGTCGCACTGCTACTCATCGCGGCAGTCGTGTTCGTGTGTATTTACTTCACAAGGCTGCAGACTCTTAAGAGCATAAGGAAGCTGACGGATTACGAAGACGGCTACAATCTCTACCGCATGGAGGTGAAATACGATTACAGCATCGATGATGTAATCGCCTACGGCATCGAGACCAATCAGGACATGAGTGATGCCGTTCTGAAGGAGTGCCTTCCTCTCATCCCGATAACGGTGAAGACCCCGGAGTTCGCCTGCACTGCATTCACGCTGACGGATGCTGACGGCAGTGTCCACATGGGACGCAACTACGACTTCAAGATCGACACATCGGCGCTTCTCTTATACTGCAGTCCGAAGGACGGCTATAAGTCCATCGGCTTTGCCGCCCTCAGCAACGCATCTGCAAATCATCCCGACGGCAGCATCAAGGAGAAGCTCTCATGCCTGACGGCTCCCTTCATATGTCTTGACGGAATAAACGAGAAGGGCGTTTCGATTGCCGTCCTGACGCTCGACAGCGAGCCCGTCAATCACGATACGGGAAAGCCGTCGATCACGCCGACTATCGCCATCCGTCTGGTGCTGGACAGGGCTGCAACCACCCAGGAGGCTGTTGATATCCTCAGCGCCTACGATATGTTCGCAACGGGCGGAAGGGATTATCACTACTACATAACAGATGCCTCCGGTGACGGAAGGGTCGTCGAATATGACTGCGAAAGCGGTGGCAGGGAAATGGTCGTAACGCCGATTACCGCCATAACAAACTTCTACGGAATGTACATCGACAAGGTTCTCCCGAACCAGAAGAACGGCATCTACGGCCACGGAAAGGAACGCTATGAAGCTGTTCTCGAGGTGCTTAAAGAGCAGAAGGGAAGCTCTTCTGCGTTCACTGTATGGGATGCATTGGAGGCATCCTCACAGGAGCCGAATCCTGAAGATATAACAAGTAATACGCAGTGGTCGATAGACTACAACAACACGTCCCTCACTGCCGACTTCGTCCTCAGAAGGCACTGGACGGACAAAGTGCACTTCGAGCTTTAAGCTTGCCTCCGGGTAAGAAAAAGGGGTGTTTCCGCTTTCGGACACCCCGTTTTCTTTCTGTCATTTCAGACTCTGTATGTATTCGTCCGCGCTGTGGCTCGCCCTTGCGCCGTCGGCCGCTGCCGTCACGACCTGCCGGAACGAGGTTGTCGTGACATCCCCTGCCGCAAAGAGCCCGGGGAGGGTGGTACGGCCGCCGCCGTCGACTCTGATGAAGCCGTTCTCCTTCTCTGCAAGTCCCTCGACGATATCGGAGGAGGGGACCATGCCGATGAAGACGAAAACGCCGTCAGTCGAGACTTTTCTCCCGCTTGTGAGAACGACGGACTTGACTTCCTTTCCGTCGCCAATTATCTCTGAAATGTTCTCCTCCATTATGAGGGAGATGTTATCCTTCTCCTTCACCCTGTCCTGGAGAACCTTCTGCGCACGGAATGACGAGCGTCTGTGTACGATGATCACACTGCGGCAGAGCTTCGAGAGATAGAGCGCGTCTGTAAGGGCCGTATCACCGCCGCCGGCGACGACGACAGTGCGGTTCTTGAAGAACGGGCCGTCGCATGTTGCGCAGTAGCTCACTCCCTTTCCCCTGTATTCCTCTTCGCCCTTGACGCCGAGGTGACGGTGCACCGCCCCCGTTGCGACGATTACGGCCTTACTTACGATTTCGCCCTCGTCTGTCATCGTATAGAAGAGATTCTTCTCCTTTCTTATCGAGAGGGCTCTCATGTATTCGATAGAAACCCCGAAGGCACTGCACTGTCTCTCCATCTTCTCGCTGAGAACGTAGCCGCTGAGGCTTTCCTCTCCGGGGTAGTTCTCGATTTCGTCGATGTAGAGAAGCTGTCCTCCGGGACCCATGGGGTCGATAACCGTCACTGAATAACCTGCACGCGCTCCGTACTGGCCTGCAGCCATTCCTGCGGGGCCCGAGCCTATGACGAGTATGTCTGTCATCATTTCTTCTCCTCTTCCAGAGTCTTCTCCAGAAGCATCTCCTCGGCGTCGCTCCGCCTGATGTAGACGGGGCCTTCTCCTATGTCGTCTGCGCCTTTCGTTTTGTATATCTCCTCCCCGAGTTCCATAAGGGCATGGGAGAGGTTCCTCGGGGTATCTTCATCAAGAATGAGGAATGTGCATCCCGCCTCCCGGGCCTTCCTGGAGAAGAGTGCGGCATCGGGGCCTGTAAGTAGTACCGGGCCCTCGATATGCGAGAGAGTTTCGATTATCCTCTCCGTCGTCTCATCCATATCGGGAGAGAGGATCTCTCCGCCTTTCGAGATACGGTAGTAGAAACGTTTCTTCTTTGCGTCGACTATGCTGAGAACGGGGCCTTTCCAGATCTTTTCGACTGTCCTTTCGACTGCCGAGAGGGTGGGGACGCTCACAAGCGGCGTTCCTGTTGCCAGTGATATACCCTTCATGAGGGCCATCGTTATTCTGAGGCCCGTGAAGGACCCCGGTCCTTTCGTGCATACAAGAAGATCGAGGTCGGAGAGTGTTATGCCGGCTCTCAGGAGAAGACTCTTCACCTCGCCCATGAGGTTCTCGCTCGGGGCGAATGCGCCGCAGACAAGTCTTTCCTCGTACGTCGTTGATGTACGCAGTGCTATCGAGAGGGAGGATGCTGATGTATCTGCTGAAAGTATGTTCATAACTCAATTCCTTTGATCTCTATCGTACGCGAGAGATCGTCGTTGATCGTGATGGATATGAAGACTGTGGTATCGGGAAGCATGGAGTCAATCTTCTCGGACCACTCGATGAGAGTTATGCCGTCGGGGTAGAGGAACTCCTCTCCTCCCATCGATTCGAATTCATCCTCACCGCTGAGGCGGTATATATCGAGATGATAGAGCTTCTCTCTTCCGTCGTATTCCTGGACAAGCGTGAATGTGGGACTGACTATGGCCTCACCGATTCCGAGGGAGCGCGCTATTCCCTTTGCCATGACCGTCTTACCAGCCCCGAGAGAGCCCCTGAGCGACACGACGTCACCCTTTCTGAGCTTTTCTCCTATTCTTCTTCCGAGCTCCTCCGTCTCGAGGGGAGTATGTGTCTTAATTGTCATCTTCCGCCTTCCCGCATGTGCATACGCTTTCGTCCGCACTCTTTTCAAAGCTTCTGAAGAGGGTGTCCTTTATATTGACACCGTTCTTCTCCTCGTCTCCCTTCACGATCTCCTCGTGGATGAGAGCGCCGATCTTATCCCCCGTCTCCTTCTCGTACTTCTTTATGAGATGGTCGACGAGAGCGTCGTTTTCGGCGAGGAACCTTGCCTTCTCGAGCCATTTTCTTGCTTCGTCGTAGTCTCCGTCCTCGAGCCTCAGGAGAGAGAGATTCGTCACGACTGTAAGATTCTCGTCGTCCTGATCTGCAGCCGATTCAAGATATATCTCCCCGAGCTCCCGCTTTCCCTCTCCGAGTGCACAGAGTGCAAGCTCGTTGTAGATTTCGGCGTTGGTTTCACCCATCTCGATGCACTTTAGAAAATACTTCTCCGCCTCACTGAACTCCTTCTTAATCCTGAGCGCCCATCCTTTTAAAAAGTATCCGTTCCATATCCCGGGATTCTTCTCGATGAAGAAGTCTATGGAGGGGAGGGCCTTGTCGCTCTCGCCGAGTGAGAGAAAGTCGTATGCCTCCTCGATCTTCTCCTCGTTCTCGAGCTTGAAGCACACATCGCTGTAGAGCTTCTTCATCTCGTCTTTCTTCTCTCCCTCTCCGGCTGTGCGGAAGTACCTCTCGAGGTACTCCTTCGCCTCATCGAGGTCTGCCATGAATGCCGAGAAGGATGCAAGTTCGGAGAGTATGTCTTCGTTCTCGCCGAATCTCTCAAGACCGTCGAGGAGAGTCTCCCGTGCCTTCTTTATGTATTCCCCGTTGTTCTCTCCCTTCTTCGATGCGTCGACAGCCATGTAGGAGTAGAGGGTTGCAAGGTTGATGCACGTCGCACTCTGCGGCAGAAGATGATAGACGGCTCTGAACAAGAGGCCGCTGAATTCGTATTCGCCTCTCTCCTCCTTTGCCAGGGCCGCCTGGTTGAGCTTCATCACAATTGACGGATCTATTGCATTTATGATGCTTTTATAATATTCGAAATGTTCGTTCTTCTCGTCGTCTGCACAGACTGTGATGAGACCGCTCACCAGATTCTCGACTGTCCAGTCGTCCTTTCCGAGCATCTCCTGTCCGCTTTGGGTAGAGAATGGGAGTTTGATGGAAGGATCGAGTTTCACCTCCCCGAGGTCGGGGGTGAATGACGGCGGCAGTGTCACGTATATTACCTTGTCTATGTTATTCATGATTTAATGATAGAGCTAAAACAAAAAAAATCCTATAGAAACCGGACAATCGTCGACTCTTGAACGTTAGTTCAAGGATGGAGTCCTTGTTCGCTTGCGTTCTGTACCCTGTATTACCGCTAGGCGGCGGGTGCAATGCAGGCAGAAGCTATCCCGGACCCCCAGTATGTAGGTTTGAGCCAAGAGGTGCTTGATTGCGTTTCTATAGGTCTAAGACTATATTACACGGCTTCTGAGGTTAGGAAAAGCCTTTTTACAAAAAATGGAGGCCGTGAAGCCTCCGCATGTAAGATAGGACAATCTCAGAAGTCGAAGTCGGCGTCGTCAGCTGTGCCGGAGTTCGAGAATTCCTCGGCCGTTGCAATCTCGGCGTTCTCGTCGGCATTCTGTACGAAGTCGACGGAATCTTCGAGTGCGCTGAGTGATTCACCGACGGAAGCTGTAATAGCAGCTGCGCTCTCCGAAATCCTGTCGATGAGGTCCTGAAGCTCCTCATTATGGACTTCGACGAGTGAGAGTCTCTTCTTTAGATCTTCGATTTCTCCGTTGAGAATCTTCAAAGCACCTGATGCTTTCTTCAATCTTAAAGTTACGAGTTCATTCCTGCTTATACGCTCCATTTTATCTCCTCCTTAAGCGAGAACCTTCTTCACAGTGTCGACGAGTGCCGCAAATGCAGCCTTATCTTCGACAGCCATGTTCGAAAGCGCCTTTCTGTTAAGCTCGATGTTGGCTTCCTTCAGGCCGTGCATGAACTGGGAATAGTTGAGACCCTCTGCCCTTACTGCTGCACTGATTCTTGCAATCCAGAGCTTTCTGAAGTCTCTCTTCTTCTCTTTTCTGCCGCGGTATGCATACTGACCTGCCTTTGCGACAGCATCCTTTGCAATCCTGTTGTTGGTGCTTCTGCGACCATAGTAGCCCTTGGCCTGATCGAGAATTTTCTTTCTTCTGTCCTTTCTCTTGGTTCCGTCAACTGCTCTTGGCATATTCTCTCCTCCTTAAATCAAGCATAAGGGAGCATTTCTTTTGCTCTCTTTGCTTCAACATCGGCAAGAACTCCCAGGTGACGAAGATTCATCTTCCTCTTGGAGCTCTTCTTGGTGAGAATATGGCGAGATCCCTGCTTTTTGATCATGACCTTGCCGCTTCCGGTGACCTTGTAGCGCTTTGCCGCGCTCTTTCTTGTTTTCATCTTAGGCATTACATTGCCCTCCTGATCAGCACTGCTGGGAACAAGCACCCCAGCCGTTACTTTATATCCATCCCGTACGGGAAAGAATTACTCATTATCTGCCGGCGCATTCTCTTTCTGCACAGGCTTTGCCTTCTGCCTGCTGCTTTTCGACGGCGACAACATGATACTCATCATTTTACCTTCCATAAAGGCACTTTTGTCAAGATTGAAGGGACATTCCATCTCGGTCAGTTTGACAAGAATCGTGTCGAGAACGTCCTTTCCGAGCTCGGGGTGGGTCATCGTCCTTCCCTTGAAGCGGATTGAGACCTTGACCTTGTTGCCTTCGGAGAGGAATTCGGCTATGGCCTTGCTCTTCGTGTTGATGTCGCCCTCGGCAATCTTGGACTGCATCCTGACTTCCTTGAGCTTCGTCACAACCTGGTTCTTCTTGGCTTCCTTCTGTTTCTTCTCCATCTCGTAGCGGTACTTTCCATAGTCAAGCACCTTGCACACCGGAGGGTTTGCCATCGGCGAAACCTCGACGAGATCGAGTCCCGCATCATCGGCGATCTTCTGAGCGTCGAAAGTGTTCATTACTCCTCTCTGATTACCACTTTCATCAATCAGAAAGACTTCTCTCGCCCTTATCTGGCGATTGATTCTCAAATCCTTTGTAGCCATTAAACTCCTTGCGTACGGCAGAACGCAGACTTAATCAATAGATTAGTGCCCTTCGCACTTGAAAAAGATTAGCATTAAGAGTAATCACTGTCAAATCAGATAATTGGAATAAAAGGGGTTAAAGGAAAAAAAAGAGGTTTTTTCACACCTTGAACCTATCCCTTCTCCCCGGTAGACTGTCGTCATGGAAAAATGGCTCTTCGATTTCGACGATTTTCTTGGACACACCGTCGTCCTTTCATCATTCTCCGGCGACAGGATTTCGGGCACCTTCACAGACTACGGCGACGACTGGATCGAGATAACGAGTGAGGAGGGTGAGAGTATGACCATCCCTGTCGAACCTGTGAGAAACATTAGAATCGTCGATTGAAAAAGGGATGCTTTTCCGGCATCCCTCTTTGCGTGCTGACTGAAACTCAGTCGAGTGCGTGTCCGCTTGAACCGAGAACCTCGTTGTTCTTGTGGATGTACATCTTCTTGAGCTCGTCCCTGGCCGGTCCGAGATACTTTCTCGGGTCGAATTCGGAAGGCTTCTCGTCGAAGATTCTTCTGATGGTGGCTGTCATTGCAAGTCTGCCGTCGGAGTCGATGTTGATCTTGCATACTGCACTCTTTGCAGCCTTCCTCAGCTGCTCCTCGGGAATACCGACGCTGTCGCTGAGCTTTCCGCCGTGCTCGTTGATCATCTTCACATATTCCTGCGGGACGGACGACGAGCCGTGGAGGACGATCGGGAAGCCCGGAAGTCTCTTTTCGATTTCAGCGAGGATGTCGAATCTGAGCTCGGGGGGAACGAGAACGCCGTCAGCATTTCTTGTGCACTGTTCGGGTGTGAACTTATATGCACCGTGGCTTGTGCCGACGCTGATGGCAAGTGAGTCGACTCCTGTCTTGGCGACGAAATCCTCGACTTCCTCGGGGCGTGTGTAGTGTGACTGTGCCGCACTTACCTCGTCCTCGATGCCTGCGAGAACTCCGAGTTCTCCTTCCACCGTCACATCGAACTGATGAGCATAATCGACGACCATCTTCGTGACTTTGACGTTTTCCTCATAAGGAAGGGAGGAACCGTCGATCATGACGGAGGAGAAGCCGTTGTCGATGCATTCCTTGCATGTCTTGAACGAATCACCATGGTCGAGATGGAGAACAATCGGGATGTCGCATCCGAGCTCATGTGCATACTCGACGACGCCGCGTGCCATGTTTCTGAGGATGTTGATGTTTGCATAGTCTCTCGCGCCTCTGGAGACCTGGAGGATAACAGGGCTCTTCGTTTCGACGCACGCCTGGATGATGGCCTGCATCTGTTCCATGTTGTTGAAGTTATAGGCCGGAATAGCGTAGCCACCCTTAACTGCCTTACTGAACATATCTCTTGTGTTAACAAGACCCAATTCTTTGTAGCTTGTCATAATAAGCCTCCTTATAGAAAACCGCTAATAATTTAACGATTTATCGTCTGTGAGTCAACTTTTCATTCTCTTTCTGTCACCGTTGTTTGAAATTATGAGGAGGATATAAACATGTTGAGGTTGTTTCCCGTTCGGTTTACTATTCTAGTCATGCCGAAGACGAAAAGAATCATACTCATTGCATCATTTCTCCTTATCGCGGCGCTTCTCTGCGTCTTCTTCTCTTTCCGTCTCGTCGTCTATGTAACTCCCTCCGCCACGGCCTCCGTCTCGTCACGGTGGTCGCACCCGGGTTTCATCAACGCCGGCTATTTCTGTGTCACGAGGAACGACGGTTCCCTGACGCTGATGGAACGTATCAAAAAGGCCGATATCTACATATATACTCCGTACTCTGTCACCGGGGATGGGGAGAGGGTGCTCTTCTACACGGTCTTCAGTGACGGGAAGAAAGTCGATCCCGGGTTTTCCGAGGAGGATATGTACGCCTCGTTCCTCTCCTCGTTCCCCGGTTCTGTTACGGCTCTCGTCTATGAGGAGGAGGGAAGATACGATTCGCTCTATAATTCGCTCTGTGATGATTATCCCTCTCTCTCGGCTCTGACCTACCGGGGTCGTGTCAGCGTCGTCAACGTCGACAATCTCGTCTCTGCATCGGAGAGCTACTACGCACTCATAATCACCGATCCGCTTTCGTCCCAGCTTCTCTACCGGAGGTCCGGAGCGCGCATTGTGATGGACGAAAGAGATGCCGTCGGCGCCGTCTCTCTCGAGAGTGTCATATCAGTACACTACGACTGGGACAGGATGATCCGCAGCGGTTTCACGCCTTACTACACTTTCTCCGTTCTTCATCAATGAGAAGAAGTTCCTGAGTACATTTTCTTTTATATAATCCGGATCCTCGCCTCTGAGAGACGAAAGGAAGCGCAGTGTGTACTCTGTGTTCTCCGGCTTATTCATTTCGCCCCTCTTCGGAACGGGTGTGAGGTAGGGTGAATCTGTCTCATAGAGCATCCTTTCTATCGGGCATGAGGATGCGGCCTCCTGGAGACTTCTGCTGCTCTTATAGGTCACATTCCCTGCAAAAGATATGTAAGCCCCCCTTTCAAGGAGCTTCATCATCATATCCTTTCCGGAGGAGAAACAGTGCATGATCGTTCTTCCGTCTATGAGGGAGAGGTGCTTTGAAAGCATCTCGTCGGCGTCACGCGAGTGTATGATGAGGGGGACGGAGAGGCTTTTCGCAATTTCCGCCTGGGCCGTGAAGAGCTTCTCCTGCTCCCCGGCGCTTCCGTACGTCCAGTGGAAGTCGAAGCCGCATTCTCCTACGGCGTCTGCGCCGTAGAGGGAGATCTCCTTCTCGAGGGTTTTTATCGTATCGTCGACTGAGAGCGGGTAAGTGGAGGAAGTACACCACGGCCCGGCGCCCATCGACATGAAGACGGTGCGTCTCTCTCCGACGAGCTTTATCCTCTCCTCGGCGTCGTCGGGGAGGGTTGCGCACTCGAGCCCTGTGAAAGAAGAGGGCAGAGTCATGTCCGCACCGCGCCTGAGCATGGACGGCAGATGAAAGTGTGAATCGAAGACTGTCATAGTGCCATGATAGAAAGAGAGAGGCTCTCTGTCACGCCCGTTGTCCCCTTTCTGCGGATGATATATACTCCGTCTATGAAGAAAGCACTCCTTTTCACTCTGATTCTCTCTTTTCTCGTGGCAGCGCTCTCTGCCGCAGAGTACGTTCATTCGACAGAGCATTTCGATTTCATATACTCCGATAAAACGGAGGAGAGTGCAGCCGAGATTGTCTCTGTCGCCGAGGAGTACTACTCGAAGCTCGTCACCTTCTTCGACTTCGACCCTGAGATCCATATTCCGGTATATTTCGAAAGTGATTACAAACAGTACAACGCACACTATACATCGTACTCTTCGTCGCACATCGTCATGTATGTGACGGCCTCGATTCCCGAACTCTTCGCAAATACATCCGAGCCTTTCCGTCTCACGTTCTATCATGAACTGACGCATGCCTTCACGGCCTCGATATCGAACGGCTTCTTCTCCTTTCTGCGCTCCGTCTTCGGCGATATAATAACGCCGGGGAGCCTCTATCTCGACATGTCGTTCGTCGAGGGCATCGCCGTCTACGTCGAGAGTACGGAGGGGGAGGGCAGACTCAACGATCCCTATTCGATGGCACTCATCAGCGAGATCAGCGCCGAGGGTTTTCCCTTCACATCACATTCAGACATCGCGGGCGGCCTCGACATAGCGCCGTCGGGTAATCTCTCGTACATCGCAGGTGCGGGCTTTCTCGAATACCTCGGTAATACCTGCGGAGCGGAGAAGGTCTACGCCTTCATCCGCACGGCATATCTTTTCCCGGTGAGCACCACGAACGGGATCTTCAGGAAGACATTCGGCCTTTCCATCAAGGATGCATGGAACGGCTACATAGACAGCTCGACACTGACAGTCGAAACGGAGGAGAGCGAGAACATCACGGGGTGGGGAGGATGGAACAACCTCACCATCGATAACGGCAGGTTATATGTAAAGGATTCGAAATCGGCATCCCTCTATGCCCTGGAGAAGGACGGAAGAACGAAAAAGCGCGTCGCACTCTCGTATTCGTCCCCTGATGATCTCTCCTTCTCTCCGTCATACATACTCTCCCCGTACGTCGGAGCGAAGGATAGAAGTGTCTCCGTATTGAAGAGGAACGGCAGTGTGTACAGGACGTTCGACGGTTACTACACGGGTCTTCTTCTCTCCGATGAGTGTGTTCTCCTTCTCAGTGAAAGCGACAGGAACACGGTGCTTGAATGCCGCACTGTTGAAGACGGAGGGCTCGTCTCGACATGGGAACTCGGACGCGACATAACGGTGAATGAGGGAGTCGCCACGGGCTCCGCGGAGGCGGTATTCCTCGTCTCTCAGAACGGTTCGACTTCTCTTCTCCATGTCGATACGGATAAGGGTCAGCTCAGCCTCATCAGCTTCGACAGTTCCATCTATATACACTCGCTTTCGATGAACGAAGACTCGACAATCGGCTTTTCATATATCGAAAAGGACGGGCTCTTCACGAAGTACGGCGAGTACGACCCGGCAGATGGTACATACAGACTCTCATCCGACAACTTCAAGGGCGGTGTCTACTATCCTGTGAAGGACACGGGCGGCGTCATCTACTACGTATCGTCATATGTATACGGGAAGAAGGTGAGCCGCATCGACAGTGCGTCCCTCACATTCGGCTCTGAGATGAGTGTGACGGAGAATGAGTTTGTGCCTCATCTCTCCGATTCTTCTCTGAGCAGCCTTGAGAAAAGGCGTTACAATCCCCTCGCCTTCATGAAGAAGGGTGTCCTTCTTCCCTTCTCGGGAACAGCGGGAATATATTCAGGAGAGCTCAGCGGACTGGGACTGACAGCTACATCAATCGACCCCTCGGAGAAGCACACATTCACAGCATCGATCGGCTACGCATTCGAAAAGGAGACACCGACGATGATGATCGGTTATTCGTATTCCGACTACTTCAGTACGATGTTCTCGGCATTCAATGAGGGATCATCGACGTCCTTCGAATGGGACATCACCGGTAAATGGACGAAGAACCTCGGCGCATACAACAGAAACATCACGATCAGCGACACTGTCGCCCTCTACTCCCTCAACGGGGAGGCGGGCGCCGTCAACCGCTTCACATTCGTCTACTCCGACCTGAGGCAGTCCGGCATCGGACGCTGGGCGGTCTTCGGCTGGGCGGGGGAGACTGTCCTCGAGAACATATCTCCGTCGGCCGCACTCTACCTATATCTGGCGCGCCTCATTCCCGTAGAGAATACGACAAGGCTCAGCTACAATCTCCCGCTGAGGCTTTCTGTCGGTGTAACGGACGCCGTGAAGAGGGCTTCCTTCCGGGCATCGGCCGACCTCTATCTTTTTACATGGGAGATTCAGAAGAGCGTGGACTGGCTGAGTGTATATCTTCAATATCTCAACTTGATGTTCTCGTACAGAGGAACGCTCGAGATTAATGGCTGGGCGTACTCGGACAGCTGCAGTCTCAGGGCAAAGCTCTCGCTGACACCTCTTGTCGGATCCTTCTCAGAGACGGCAATGAGCCTCAATCTCGCACTTACATATACATCCGGCGCCTTCAGATTCAGCTGGAACTTCGCATTCGGAGAATGACATGACAATAATTCTTTTCGTGATAACCGCGCTTCTCATCATCGTGCTTGCTGCTTCCTTTGTCGTATTCAGGCGTTCCTTCTACACGCCGGTGAAGCACCAGAACGACCTGGGATACCTCACCGTCCATCATCCCTTCGCAGTCGCCATGAAGGATATGACAGAGAAGGCTCTCAAAAGGGAGTGCGAGATGGTCTATATCACTTCCGCCGACGGCCTCAGGCTCGAAGGACGTTACTATGCCTCTAGAGAGAAGGATGCCCCGACAGCGCTGCTCTTCCACGGCTACAGAGGAGTAAGTCTCATAGACATGGCGGGAGTGCTGCCGCTCTTTCTGTCTCTCGGCTTCAATGTCCTTCTTGTTTCCGAAAGGGGATGTATGGGAAGCGGGGGACACACTGTCACATTCGGCATAAAGGAGACTGAAGACGCCCTGGGGTGGGTCAGGTACGTTCGTAAGCGGAACGGTGAGAATACCGGAATGTACCTTATGGGAATAAGCATGGGGGCACACACCGTCCTCAATACTGCCGACAAGCTCGGCTCCGCCGATGTGCGGGGGATCATCGCCGACTGTCCGTACACCTCATCGCGCGCAATCATCGACAAGGTTCTCTCTTCGGCGCACTTCCCGCCGCGCCTCCTGGGATGGTTCATCAACCTTACGACATCCCTCTGGGGAGGCTTCCGCCTCAGCCGTACTGGGGCTGTCGAGAGCGTGAAGAAGAGCTCCGTTCCCGTCCTTCTCATCCACGGTACGGGAGACAGACTCGTGCCGTTTTCCATGAGTGAGGAGATAAAGGCCGCTTCTCCCTCCCGTGTGACGCTTGTCTCCGTCAAGGACGCACCACACGCCCAGAGTTTCCTCTACGACAGGGAGAAGTACGAAAAGGCCGTGAGGGACTTCGTATCGTCTACAGAATGATCTCGTCCCCGTCGTCGGGAACAAAGACGGAGCCGCTGTAGTATTTTTCAGCTTCCTCTGTGTAACGCAGTTTTCTTGTTTCGATACCCGACCTGTCCTCGGTGTGGTAGAGAACGAGGTTCTTCACTCCGAGCCTTTCAGCTTTCTCTGCAGCATCCTTTGCTGTGCTGTGGTTCTTCTCGTACGGGTGGTAGATATCTCTGTCGCTGTAGAGGCAGAAGGCCTCATGTGTCAGCCAGTCGGCACCTTCTGCCAGATCGGAGTTCCTTTCGTCAAGCGGCTCGTCGCCGGCATCGACTATCCTCTTTCCGCCGCACTCGAGCACGAAGCCGAACTGCCTCAGCTTTGTCGAATGTATGTCGAATGGTGTGAGCGTTCCCCCCATCATGGAGATACTCTCCCTGTCCATGACAGGGACGAAGATAATCCTCTCACCGAAGAGAGAACATATCTTTTTCGTGAGAGTCCTGCGTGAAAAGGATGTAATGAGCTCGATGAGCTCATCGTGGGCGAAGACTGTGAAGACGCCGTCGTAGCGCGAGGCGTTCATCTCCTCCGCTATCCTCCGTATTACCCAGAAGACACCGAGAAGGTGGTCAATGTGTGCATGTGTCACGAAGAGATATCTGATCGAGGAGAGGGGGATCTCCTTCTTCTCGAGTATCGAGAGGATGGTGTTGCCTCCTCCTGCATCGACGAGAAGACAATCCCTGCCGTCGTCGAAGAGAAGGCATGTGTTGTATACCTTTGTCGCCTGTGCGTTGCCGCTTCCGAGTATAGTGAGTTTCATGCCGGTATTCTCTCTCATCCTGCCGTTTTGGTGAAGATGGAAAACGTGAAAAGCGGGAGGGCGGAAAAGAAGATCCCGGTTTTGGTGAAAATACACAAAGAAAAAAGTTAATTTATCCCTTTTTTATGATATTCTGTCATCTGTAATAACAGGAGGATCCTATGGGACTTATCAAATCATTAGTCGGTGCAGCAGGCGGTACACTTGCTGACCAGTGGAAAGAATACTTTTACTGTGAGGCCCTGGACGGTGACACCCTCGCCGTAAGGGGAATCAAGAGAACGGGAAGCCGTTCGTCCAACACGAAGGGCAGTGACAACATCATATCGAACGGATCGGGTATCGTGGTGGCCGACGGACAGTGCATGATGATAGTCGACAACGGCAAGGTCGTCGAACTCTGTGCCGAGAGCGGCCAGTATACATACGACGAGTCCTCCGAACCCAGCATCTTCTACGGCGGTCTCGGAAAGGGTATTCTCGATATGTTCAAGACGATGGGCAGGCGTTTCACATACGGCGGTGACGAGGGGAGGGACCAGAGGGTCTACTACTTCAATACGAAGGAGATTCTCGACAACAAGTTCGGAACATCCAACCCTGTTCCCTTCAGAGTCGTCGACAGCAAGCTCAATCTCGACCTCGATGCGGCTGTAAGGTGCTCCGGAGTCTACTCCTACAAGATCACGGACCCCCTCAGCTTCTATACGAACATCTGCGGCAACTTCACGGAAGACTACACACGCGACAAACTCGACAGCCAGCTCAAGAGCGAGTTCATCTCGGCTCTCCAGCCCGCATTCGGCGCTCTGAGTGACCTCTCCCTCAGGCCCTATCAGATAGTCAACCACACCACGGAGCTCGAGGAGGCCATGAACAGGGCTCTAAGCGAAAAGTGGGGTAAGAGGGGACTCTCGGTTGCAACTGTTGCGATCAACTCGCTGACGGTGCCGGAAGATGTGACACAGATGATCCAGAATGCACAGAAGGCATATATGATGTCGTCTCCGACGATGGCTGCAGGCACGATGGTCGAAGCACAGGCAAGCGCCATGAAGAGCGCGGCATCGAACACGGCTGGCGCATTCACGGGCTTCATGGGCATGAACATGGCCCAGGGAGCGGGAGGTGTCAACATCAACAGTCTCTTCGACAGGGCACAGAAGGAAGAGGAGAAGAAAGCTCCCGAGAAGGAGAAGAAGAATACCTGGAAGTGCTCCTGCGGGGCCGAGAACGACGGTCTCTTCTGCTCGGAGTGCGGAAAGAAGAAGCCGACGGAGAGCAAGGTCGGCTGGATATGCTCATGCGGAACGGAGAACTACGGGAAGTTCTGCACGGAGTGCGGAAAGAAGAAGCCGGAGGAAGTGAAGTACCGCTGCTCCAACTGCGGTTATGTACCGTCCGATCCGACGAAGCCGCCGCGCTTCTGCCCGCAGTGCGGTGACAAGTTCGGTGATGAGGATATCGAAAGCTGATGACACAGGAATACAAATGCCCGTGCTGCGGCGGAACCATCGAATTCGACAGCAATACGCAGAAGATGAAGTGTCCCTACTGCGATTCCACCTTCGAGGTGGAGTCGCTTAAAGAGTATGACGATGTATTGAAAGAGGAAGAGAAGAAAGAGGACAAGGGCGACTTCAAGACCGACCAGAGCGAATGGAACGACGACGGTCTCATGCACTACGTCTGCTCCTCCTGCGGAGGCGAGATTATCACAAACGAGACTCTTGCATCCACTGTCTGTCCCTACTGCTCGAACAACGTCATCCTCATGGACAAATTCGAGGGGACTCTCAAGCCCGACCTCGTAATACCGTTCAAGCTCGACAAGAAGAAGGCTGTAGAGTCGTTCAAGAATTCCCTCAGAGGGAAGTTTCTGCTGAGCCGTGCCTTCACCGACGAGAACCACCTTTCCGAGATAAAGGGAGTCTATGTTCCCGTGTGGCTCTTCACATCCTCGGCTGACGCCTCGATTACATACCGCGCCGTCACGAAGAGGGTGTGGACGGATCCCCACTTCACGTACACCCAGACCAGCCACTACCTTCTGCAGAGACAGGGGAACATCGAATTCGAGAAGATCCCCGTCGACGGCAGTAAGAATATGGATGACAGCCTCATGGAGGCCCTCGGACCCTTCGACTACTCCGAGGCCGTGGACTTCCAGACTGCATATCTCTCCGGGTATCTTGCGGACAAGTACGACATAACGGCGGAGGAGAGCAAGCCCAGGGCGATAGAGAGGGCGAAGTCCAGCGTTGAAAGATATTTCAGAAAGACGACGGAAGGCTTTCTCACGCCCCAGATGCAGAGCGAGAGCGTCAATCTCTCGGGAGGGGAGTGCCGGTACGCACTTCTTCCCGTGTGGCTTCTCAACACGAAGTGGAACGGAAAGAACTACCTCTTCGCCGTCAACGGCCAGAACGGCAGGTTCGTCGGAGACCTTCCCTGTGACAATAAGAAGGCGGGAATAGAGTTCGCGTCCCTGACAGCGGGGATAGGTGCAGCCGCGTTCCTCCTCTTCTATCTTGCGCAGGCACTTTGAGGAGGAAGCAATGAAGAGAATCATTATACTGTTACTTGTCTGTCTTTTATCCTTCTCCCTCTGTGCCGTCGATTATGTGATCGATGATGCGGGTCTTCTCTCCGAAAGCGAGAGAAGCTCTCTCGAGAGCCTTCTCCTGTCCATCTCCGATAAAACCGGAATCAGCACGGTCGTCGCAACCGCCTTCTCCAACGGAGGATTGGGGGACACCGAGTATGCCGACAGGATAATAGAGAGAAGCGAATACGGGGAGGACGGCGTCGTCTTCTTCCTCAACATGGGGGACCGCACCTATTACATATCTACACAGGGCTATGCGATGTATGTCCTCGATGACAGTGCGCTTTCGGACGACAGTGCATACTACAACTATCTGAGAAGCGGTGAATACTACAAGGCGTTCAGAGGCTGGGCGAAGAGTGTCGAAACATATGCCGACTACTCGTCGCGCTCCGACTATGCTCAATCCTCTCTCTCACCAGACGGCTACTGGGTTACTCAGACGGAGACTGCCGGAAAGAAGTTCGAGTGGGGACTCCCGCTCTTCTTCTCCCTCGCCATCGGAGCATTCATCTCCTTCTTTGTGATATCGAGTCAGAAGAAGAAGCTGAAGAATACGGGACTCGTGAACAATGCAGACGACTATGTCGTTCCCGATTCCTTCGCCCTGACGGTCCAGAAGGATATATTCCTCTATTCCAACATCGTCAGGATTCCGCGCTCGAGGCCGTCTGACAACAACCGCGGCGGCGGTGGAATGAGACACACCACGACGCACATCTCATCCTCCGGCGGAAGCCACGGAGGAAGAGGCGGAAGATTCTGATCCTTATCCCGGGGAGCGATTCCCGGGATTCACAACATTTCATTTGACAACGACTGTTCAGAAAATTTATTATCCTTTTATCTGAATCAAGGGAGACAGAAAATGAGAAAGAGATTCACCCCCCCGTTTTGGCACTTTTAGTAGTGTTAATTCTTTTTACAGCAACAAGTTGTAAAGACAAAGCATGCTCACACGTATGGAATGGCGGCGAGATAACGACGCCTGCAACATGCAAGGATGAAGGTGTAAAGACGTATACATGCTCACTCTGCGGCGCGAAGAAGACAGAGGCCGTCCCGGTAACATCAGACCACAAGTTCGTTGATGTCGAAACGACGAAAGAGCCAACATGTATTGAGAAAGGATCGAAGACAGTCAAGTGTTCCGTATGCGGTAAGACAGAAACCGAAGAGATAGCAGCACTCGGTCACAGCCTTGTTTATGATAACACAATAACCAAATCTTCAGGGACAGGGGACCCTGTGTCTTCTCTTGTTGCACCGACATGCAAGTATACAGGCAAATATAAGATGAAATGCACAAGAACCGGATGCGGCTTCGTCAGCGAGGAGACGATACTCCCTGTAGACAGTATGGCACACAGGTTAGCTAAGTATGATGCAACAGCCTACACAAAAGCTTCCTCCGGTCACGAAGGCAGTATCAAGATAACTGAATGTGACGACAACACGGTATCTGGTGAAACTGTGACGACGTATATAGACACGGATCTTGCCGGTACCTGGGATTGGTCGAATGCAATGGGAGAATGTACTCTGGTTCTCGAGAAAAATGGTAGCGGAACGCTTATTATGGGTACGTATGAGTATGCAAT
>CAVDOI010000021.1:0-24721 GCA_963610485.1 Lachnospiraceae bacterium | reverse complement strand
GTCATCTGTACTGTACTTGGCAAAGTTGAGATGAAGCACAGGATACTTCTCAAATGAATAATCTGTTTTGTCTATATACAGGTCCTTGAAGAGTTCACGCTTTCCGTCGAAGAGACAGTGGAGCGTCGAGCACATAAGACTCTTGCCGTAGCGGCGGGGACGCGAGATGAAGTAGTAATTGCTCAGTTCATCTTCAACAAGAGAATGAACATACTTAGTCTTATCTACATAGATATGGCCTTTTGTTCTTATGTCCTCGAATGAGCTTACACTGACAGTTATTTTCTTCATGCATATATGTTACAACGATTTTCTTCTTTTCTCCAGTCAACAATTATTCAAAAGGAGATACACATTTAAGCAGTTTGGCATCAAGGCTTGCTGCCGGAACTGTTTCATGAGAGGTGGCATCGCCATCTATTCAAATGTCCCGGATTTCTCCGGGACAGATTCATTTGACAAGGATTTGAAATCAGTTGTCTGACTTGACTCTCTCGCCGCCCTCGTTGAGAAGCTTCTCGAGGAGGTTTGCGGGATCCTTGAATCTCTCGAGCATGATCATTGCCGCGATCACGTAAGGCTTGTAGGAAGCCTGCTTATAGAGGGGCTCGATATATCTGTCGAATACGGAAGCATCAACCTCGCCTTCCTTGCAGGAAACGCCGGTGATGTCTGCCGGGAGACAGTGCAGGTAGAGAGCCTTTCCGTCCTTTGTGGATGCCATCATCTTTTCCGTGCATGTCCAGTTCTTGAACTTTGCGTTGTTCTCGAGGCATCTCTTCTCGAGAGCATCAAGTTCATCCAGCTTCTTCTCCTGGACGAGCTTTGTTCTCTCTTCCATGACTGCGAACGGAGCCCATGACTTCGGATATACAATATCTGCATCCTTGAATGCCTCTTCCATCGTGTTGACTTTCTTGAAGGAACCGCCTGTTGCTGCAGCATTCCTCTTTGCAACTTCTTCGCACTCCGGCATGATGTCATATCCTTCCGGATGAGCGAGGACGACGTCCATACCGAATCTTGTGAAGAGACCGATGACGCCCTGGGGAACGGAGAGAGGCTTGCCGTATGACGGAGAATAAGCCCATGTCATTGCAACCTTCTTGCCCTTGAGGTTCTCTACTCCGCCGAAATAGTTGATGACGGAGAGCATGTCTGCCATCGTCTGTGTCGGATGGTCGATGTCGCACTGGAGGTTGACGATTGTCGGTCTCTGCTCGAGGATACCCTTGTCGAAGCCTTCCTGTACGCTCTCTGCGACTGTCTGCTGGTATGTGTGTCCCATACCGATATACATATCGTCTCTGATACCGATGATATCAGCCATGAAGGAGATCATGTTTGCTGTCTCTCTGACTGTCTCGCCGTGTGCAATCTGGCTCTTCTTCTCATCGAGGTCCTGTACTTCAAGACCGAGGAGGTTACATGCAGAAGCGAAGGAGAAACGTGTTCTCGTGGAGTTGTCACGGAATACGGAGATGCCGAGGCCCGAATCGAAAACTCTTGTGGAGATGTTGTTTTCCCTGAGTCCCCTGAGGATTTCAGCAACTTCGAATACTGCTGCGATTTCATCATCCGTCTTGTCCCATGTGAGATAGAAATCATTGAGATACATCTTGGAGATATCCAAGCCTCTGAGCTTTGCTATTCTGCTTTTAATTTCTGATTTTGTCTTCTTAGCCATCTTTTGGCCCTCCATTTTTGTGGTACATTGACAATTTATCATTAAAGATAAGAGGGCGCAAGTAAAATTGTTGCGTTTTGTTGCATAATCTTCGTTATTTTTGTCACTCATAGAAAAGACCGGTCCGAGCCGGTCTCTTCGTATCATCTGAGTTCGACTGACCAGTCGCCTCTTTTCCTGACTTCTCCTATCACCCGGACATAGTCCTCGCTGTAAAGGGACATAAAGACGGAGGCATCGTCAGGCGGCATGCATAATAAGAGGCCTCCGCTTGTCTGCGGGTCAAGCGACAGATCCCTCGTGTTCTGCGCCACTGAGGATGAGAAATGCACATAGGGCGCCGTATAGTCGAGGTTGTGGTACATCCCCTCGGGAAGAAAGCCGAAACGCGCCAGTTCCAGGGCTGTCGGAAGCACAGGAAGCGACGTCGAATCGATTACGAGGGTGACACCCGAGCCGTTTGCGACCTCCGTGGAGTGTCCCATGAGCGAGAAGCCCGTTACGTCTGTTGCGGCATGGACAGATAAAGGACGCGCGGTGTCGCGGGCCCTCTTATTGAGCCTTGTCATAGAATCTACGGCAGCCTTCACAGCCTCTTCGTCGGCCTCTCCTCCCTTGTTTGCGGTATTGATGATTCCGACTCCGAGAGCCTTCGTGAGGATAATCACATCACCCTCCCTCGCTCCGGTATTGGGCCATATCTCGTCCTTCTTCATGAACGATGTTACACAGAGTCCGTACTTCGGCGTCGGATCCGATATCGTATGACCGCCTGCGATTACGGCGCCAGCCTCCTTCACCTTCTCGATTCCGCCGCGGAGTATCTGGTCCATGACCAATAAATCGAGGCAGGACGGGAAACACAGGAGGTTCATCGCAACAGCGGGTTCTCCTCCCATTGCATATATGTCGCTGAGGGCGTTCGCCGCAGCAACCTCACCGAATGTGAACGGATCGTCGACCATCGGCGGGAAGAAGTCCACTGTCTGCACGCTCACTATGTCATCCGTGACGAGGTAGACAAGAGCATCGTCGGCACTCTCGAAGCCTTCGAGAAGCCTTTCGGACTTCATTAAAGGAAGATTGTCGATGACGGAGTGCAGAAGAGACGGTGGAAGTTTCGCCGCACAGCCGGAGGTCCTGACCATCTGAGTCAGTCTTTTACTACTCTTCTCCATAAATCCTCCTGTAGGTGACGCCGTCGAAGGCATAGACGCCTTCAAGGTACTCGTTCACCATATCAGGTGAAAAAGGGAGAGAAAAGAACGCTGCAGTGCCGCATGACGACGAGAGCGCCCTCGGTACCGGTTTGAGGTAACATTTCTCTCCGGTTTTCTTCTTGAAAAGCAACGCTCCATAGTGATTATGGAACGTTGCAACATAACTTATTTCTTTATCGTGATTGTCCACTCTCCGTCCTTCTCCGTGCTGGATGCATTATAACCCACGGCGGAAGCGAAGCGGGAAACATTCTCGAGAGGTACGCGGTTGTCGACGAGGACGACGACTCCTTCCGGGTTCTCCTTGAGAGCTCTCTTGGTATTGATGACCGGTTCCGGGCAGCTGAGGCCTCTGCAGTCTATTTCTTTCATCTCAGTTCTCCTTTCTTCTGCTGTTGACGAATGCGATCAGAAGTGCAATTACGATGCCTGCCACGACGGCGATCTTGCCGTATGTGTTCGGGCCGCTCTCCGTTGCGTTTCCTGCAAGTGAGAAGTTGTGTACAAATGCCGCGCCGACAAGGAGTCCCAGTACTGTGACAGCACTGTCGGACGAGCCTTCACCTGCCATGACGAGCTGTCTGAGGGGACAGCCGCCGAGGAGGACGGAAGCAAGGCCTACGAGGAACATTCCGAGGAAGTTCCAGACCTGGTTCGTCTGAGCAACGGACTGACCTGTGAAGCCCAGGTTGAAGTTACCCGTGATGAGATTGCCGACAAGTGCCGCAATAAAGATTGCAATGCTGCCGCAGAGCAGTGTCGGATCCTTAAGAAGGAATACGTCCCTGATTCCGCCAGCCATGCACAGTCTTGTTCTCTGTGCAGCTGCTCCTACACACAGTCCTGCAACGAGGGAGAGGAAGACGGGTGCTCTCATCGACCCCGGGCCCTTCTCGCTGAAGACGAAGAGAGAAGGTACTGCAGCCAAGAGAATGAAGAGTACGAGTGTAACTGCGGGGAATGCACCGCCTTCGATTCTGTTCTGCTTATATGCTCTTCCGAGTGAGAAGCCCCTGTTGAGGAAGATACATCCCACACCGACTCCTGCGGCAAAGCCGACAAGTGCGACAAGTGCGTTGAGGTCACCGCCTGCAAGTCTCAGGACCATCCTCAGAGGACATCCGAGAAAGCACAGTGCGCCGACCATCACGAAGAAGCCGAGAATGAATCTTGTAAAGGGGCTCGAACCTCCGCGCGGCCTGAACTCGCCTCTGATAAGTGCAGGGATGAACGATCCCAGTACGATGCCGATGATCTCGGGTCTTACATACTGTACGACGCCTGCCGTATGGAGTTTGAGGGCACCTGCAGTGTCGCGGACGAAACATGCGATACAGAATCCCATGTTCTTCGGGTTGCCGTTTGCAGTAAGAACTACTGCAAAGATTCCGACGATCAAACCTGCGATCACGAGGGCGATCACCGGTTTCATCTTAGATTTTGAATTTTCCATAGTTTTATCCCTTCCGCTATTTTTCCATATTGTTTTGGAAAATACAATGATTTTTTCATGTCTTGCTTAGGTTTTACGAAAAACGTCCGAAATGTCCGTCGCCTCTTTCCCCTCTTCAACTTTCCTCATCCTTTCCTCTGTGATATTATTGCCCCATGAAGCGGATTTATCTCGATAATGCGGCAACAGCCTGGCCGAAGGCACCCGGCGTCGGGGACAGGATGAAGGATTTCATCGAAAACGGCGTCGTCAATCCCAACCGCACTGAAAGCACCCTTTCCTTATCCCTGTTCGAGACTCTCTATGGTCTGAGAGAGATGATCTGCACACTGTATAACTACAACCACCCCGAATGCATATGCTTCACCAATAATGTTACCGAAGCCGTGAACCTTGTCATAAAGGGACTTTTCGGGCCGTCGGATCATATAATCATCTCATCATCAGAGCACAACGCAGTCATGCGTCCGCTCGTGCAGTGCGGCGTGCACTATTCCATGATTTCCTCCGACAGCAGAGGATACTCGGACTACAGTCATCTCGAGGACCTTGTAGAGAAGAATACGAAGGCCGTCATACTCTGCCACGCAGGCAACGTCAGCGGCGCCGTGCAGGATCTTTCCCCTGTTGCCGAGTTTGTAAAGAAACACGGCCTCATGTTCTTTGCAGATGCTGCACAGTCCTCGCCTTTCGTTCCTCTCGACATGGAGAAGGACAACCTTACGGGAGTCCTCTTCACATGTCACAAGTCATTCCTCGGCCCGGAGGGTGTCGGAGGTGTCCTTCTCAGAAAAGAAACCGCTCTCACCATCGAGCCCCTGATTGCAGGAGGAACGGGGAGCGAAAGCGACAGCATCCTCATCCCTTCATCGCTCCCCGACAGGCTGACGGCGGGAACGGAGAATCTTCCGGGCCTGGTCGGAACTGCCTCGGCATTGAGGTACACCCTCGACAATCTGAGCGCTCTCAGGGAAAACTCAGAGAGTATGACAGTGCGTCTCATGGAGGGGATTACACGAATTCCGTCACTGACAATAAAGGGTGCGGGAATCGGGGATATACGCACTTCTGTCGTCTCCGTCGTATCATCAAAGCACGACATAGCGATGATTTCGTCCCGGCTTCTCGAGAGAGGAAACATCGAAACGCGCGTGGGACTTCACTGCGCGCCGATGGCACACAGAACGCTCGGAACATTCCCCGGAGGAACGCTGCGCTTCTCCCCGGGCCCTTTCACGACTGTGGATGAAATCGACGAAACATTAAGAATTCTTGAGGAGATAGAAGATGAGGACTGAATACTACAGCATACTCTACAAAGCATTGAGAGACGGTGACATAGAAAGAAGGACATCTCCCGACGGCTCCGGGCTCGAGATAATCCAGAACGGAAAGACTCTCTACAGCGACAGCGCAAAGCCGCTTGAGGAGTACAGAACAGAATTCATTAAGACGGAGCCCCACATAGTAGTATTCGGTGCAGGCCACGTATCGAAGGCGCTCTATGATCAGGCACGGCTTCTCAATATGAGTGTCACGGTCATCGACGAAAGAGAGGAGACTGCGAATAAGGAGCGTTTCCCTCAGGCCGAGATCATCTGCCGCCCTTACGAGGAGTTCTTTTCCTCCGACCACACATTCTTCCGCCCCTACTATGTGATAATGACGCACGGCCACTCATATGACAGCAGGGCCCTCGAGTGGGTTCTGAGGAGACCCGCCTCCTACATCGGAATGATAGGAAGCAGGGGCAAGGTCGCTGCTACATACCAGAAGATGCTCGAGAAGGGCTTCTCCCGGTCCGAGCTCGACTCAATCCACTCCCCGATCGGTCTCATGATAGGCGCCGTTACTCCCGAAGAGATAGCCGTCTCGATTCTTGCTGAAATCATTTCGGTATTCAGAAGCGTCAAGAGTGCATTCACCATCTCCCCCTCGTATATTGAATCAGTAACCGGAAAAAAGGGAGTCTGTGCACGCATAATAGAGAAGACGGGATCTGCCCCGAGGTCTGTCGGAAGCGAGCTTTTCTATTCTCCTCTGGAAGACAGATTCTACGGGACTGTCGGCGGGGGGGCAGTCGAAAAGGCAACGGAGGAGAAATGCCGTGAAATGTGGGAGAAGAAGGAAAAGTGCCGGATTATCCACTATAACCTTTCAGCAAAGGGAGACCTCAGTATGATCTGCGGAGGTGATGTAGATATGCTTTTCTCCCTCGTTGAGTGAACTTTTCTCCGGCTTACAGAAGCCTTTCAAGTTCCGCTATATCATCATCACAGGTGGACCATGATGTGCAGAAGCGGGCGATTGTCCTCCCCCCGTCGATGTCCTCCCACTTCTCGAATCTCACTTTCCCGACGAGGTAATCGAACCTGTCCTTATCCATTATTACGAACTGCTGGTTCGTCGGACTGTTCCATGCAAACTGATATCCCTTCTCCTCGAAGACTCTCTTGAGCCTTTCGGCTGCAGCTATTCCCGCCTTTCCGTTGTAGAGATAGTAGTCATCGGTGAAGAGTGTGTCGAACTGGATTCCGAGAAGCCTTCCTTTTGAAGAAAGCGCCCCCTCCTGTTTCTTCATTCTGTCGAAATTATGCGGGACGATTCTCTTCTTTATCACGAGAGCCTCTCCGATGACCGCCCCGCACTTCGTGCCGCCGATGTAGAATGCATCACAGAGGGATGCAATCAGGGGAAGCGTGACATCGCTGTACGGAGCAGCGAGTGCGTATGCCAGTCTCGCGCCGTCAATGTACATGTATAAATCATGCATGTCGCAGATCTTCCTGATCTCCTCGAGTTCGCTCCTTGTATAGAGTGTTCCGATTTCGGTGGGTTGAGACAGGTATACCATCTTCGGTTCGACCATCGCCTCCGGGGCGGCACTCCGCTCGAAATCCTCCATGTATTTTTCGAGATCTTCCGGATATATCTTTCCGTCACGGTGCTCAATGGAGAGAACCTTGTGTCCAGTATACTCTATCGCCCCGGCTTCATGAACGTTGATGTGCCCCGTGGATGCTGTTATGACGCCTTCGCAGCGCCCCAGGAGTGTACTCACGGCAAGCTGGTTCGTCTGGGTGCCTCCTGCGACAAGCGTGACAAGAACATCGTCGCGCCCCAGAGCCTTCTTTATCTTCTCTACAGCCGAAACGGTGTATTCGTCATTGCCGTACCCCGGCTGGGATGTGTAGTTGGTGTCGATAAGACGCTCGAGGATCTTCGGCGCCATCCCGTTGTTGTAATCACATTCAAAAGATACCACGTTCCACTCCATATCGGAAATCAACGGAATGATAATCAGATCGGGAGGATTGAGGCTGTAATAAAAAAAACAGGAAGCCCGCTTTCGTCAGAAAAAACGGGCTTCCCCGGTCTGCTAGGAAAGACTCAGATCTTTCCCAGACCCCTTAGAATCTTCTCCGGTGTCATAGGCCATGACTTGATCCAGACACCGCATGCATCGTGTATTGCGATGCCTATTGCCGGTGCGGCACCGTTGCACGCGATTTCGGAGATACTCTTCGCTCCGAAGGGACCTGCATAGTCATCGACGTCGATGAGTACGGACTTGAAGTCGTCGGGGGCCTCCATGATCATGGGTGTTCCGTAGTCCGTGAAGTTCGCATTGATATTCACGCCGTTTTCGTCAAGAACCATGTTCTCGTAAAGCGAGTGTCCGATGCTCTTCATGACTGCGCCGTACATCTGGCAGAGTGCTATCTCGGGGTTGATCGGTGTTCCCGCATCCTGGAGGGCGTAGAACTTCTGGAGCTTTATCTCTCCCGTCTTTACATTGACTGCAACCTGTGCAAAGTGTGCGCCGTAAGGAATCGAGGAAGCCTTCGTGACGAACGAGCCGTGGGCTACAAGCTGTCCCCTTCCGCCTCCGCTCACCGCCGTGTGCGAGATATCGTAATAGGAGAGACTCTTTCCCGTCCTGTTGGAATATACGATTCCGGGAGCGCGGATCTCGAGGTCGTCCCTGTCCTCCTCCATCTGGAGGGATGCCTCCTTCAGAATCATCTCCTTCAGGTTCTCTGTCGCAAGAAGCGATGCATTGCCGCTGAAGAATGTTCCGGAGGATGCATACGAGCCCGTATCGAAGACACATGCATCGGTGTCCCCCGAGACGATCGACACCTTCGATACGGGAAGCTTCAGGATCTCGCAGACAATCTTCGCGGAAATCGTATCGAGTCCCGTTCCGAGGTCGGCGCCTCCGCTGCAGAGGATGACGGTACCGTCGGTCTCGAGCTTGCACAGAGCCTCCGCATGGTCCAGTCCCGGAAGGCCCGACCCCTGCATGATCATCGCGAAGCCCTTTCCGATCTTCCAGTCGGGATCGTCGGATTTCTCCTTCTTATCCCAGTCGATCATCTGGCAGCCCTTTTCAATGGCTTCATCGAGTCCGCATGAACCGACAGGAACGACGGCACCTTCACGGCCTTCACCCAGACCCTTCAGGATTTCAAGCATGTAGCCTTCGCTGACGTGGTTCTTCTCGATGATCGTCCTGTAGTCTATTCCGAGCTTCTCGGCAAGCTGTGCCATGACCATCGAAAGGCCGTATATTCCCTTCGGTGTCCCGTATCCCTGATATGCTCCCGCAGGAGGTGTGTTTGTATAGTAGACCTGGAGATCGTACTTCATGTTGTCGACGGCAAAGAGAGGAAGAGTCTTCGAACACGAGTTCATGGGGACCGTCAGACAATGGTTGCCGTAAGGACCTGTGTTGGCCCTGACCTCCATGTAGATGGCCGTGATCTTTCCATCCTTCGTTCCCGCCATCTTCACGTATACCCTCATCGGATGACGTGTGGAGTTGGCATAGAATTCCTCGGCACGTGTATTCCTGTAGTAGACAGGCTTTCCCGTGACCCATGCGGCATAGCCCGTAAGGTCCTCGACCAGGATGTCCTGCTTGCTGCCGTAGCCTCCGCCGACACGTTCCTTGATGACGTGTATCTTGTTCTCGGGAATCTCGCAGACCCAGCCGCATATTCTTCTCACATGATACGGAACCTGAGTTGCGGCATGGATAACGAGCCTCCCGTTCTCCACGAGCGCATAGCATACATGGGGCTCGAGCGGGGTGCACTGCACCTGGCTCGTCTGATATGTATCCTCGACGACTGCATCAGCCTCCGCGAACGCCTTCTCGACATCCCCGATATGACCCTTGTTCGATGCAGCGAGGTTCCTGTGGATGTCGGCTCCGAGCGGAAACTGGTAGACAACCTTACCCTCTCTCTCGTCGCCCTGCCTGCTGTTGTATTCATCAAGGTCAGCCGGTGCTCCCGCCCTGTACTCCACAGGTCCGTTGTGCACAAGCGGAGCTCCCTCAGCCATGGCCTCCTCGACAGTGAAGACAGCCGGTGTGGGCTCATATACGATCTTGAGCAGGGAGGCAGCCTTCTCTGCTATCTCCTTAGTCCTTGCGACGATTCCCGCAACCCTGTCTCCGACATGTCTTACCTTCATATTGAAGAGCCTTCTGTCGTGAGGGCTGGGCTCCGGAGAACCCTGTCCTGCCTGCATGTAGTATACATCGGGGCAGTTGAACGCCGTGATGATTCTCGCGACTCCGTCTACCTTCTCTGCCTCCGCCGTGTCTATGCTCTTGATGTACGCTGAAGCGAACGGGGAGCGCACTACATGGAGTATGTACGCATCGGCCGGGACCTTGTCTTCGACGAAGACCCTCTCGCCGGAGACGAGGGATGCGCCGTCTATCTTGTCGAACGGCTTTCCGATGACGTCGAGCTTCGGTCTGAAAGATGGTGCAATCTCACTTCTGTATTCACCGTAGTCCCTGAGCTCGGTTGCAAGCTTCACTGCAAGATAATAGTGCTCGTAACCTGCATCCCTTATGAAGATGGATGTCAGCACATCCCTTATCTCATCCTTCGTCGGGTACGGCTTCTTCTCCAGAAGCCAGCTCAGCATGAGTGCCGCGGCGGGGGCATTGTATGCACTCTGCACGACTCCGGCAGATACCATGGCTTTCTGCACATAGTTGAGCTCCCGTCCGTCGAGGAGGCTCTCCGCCGTCCTGATATCGGCTCCCTGTGCCTGGAATGCCAGAATAAGGTTGGAGTATCTGAGTCTGTCGTTGAATATGATGGTGTCGCTTCCCGCAAAGCCCTCTCTGTCGTCGCTGTCCCTTACAGATATGCAGCCGTGTCTGTACAGAAGATCACGCAGTCTGTCGCTTTCATTGCACTCTATACTTATGTTTTCACCGTTTACTCTGCATTTAAGAAGCATCAGTCCCTCCTCAGTGTGAATACCGTCTGAGCCAGGTATTTCTTGTATTCGGCGCTTCCCGTGATGTCCTTCACGTAGAGAGCATTTTTCCATATGTCGGGAGAGTCTCCCCAGACAAGTGCACTTCCCTTTACAGAGAGTGCATACTTCTCTTCTGCGACGGCCGCGATGAGAGCGGCGTGTGATGTCGAAGCAAGACCGAAACGCTTCACCCAGGCCTTCTTCTTCGTATCGAGAAGGAGGGATGTGATGAGAGCCTTCGATTTCCTTTCTCCGTACTCCTCCACCGCCATCTCTCCGTCGGTGGTGTTTATCGTAACACCGTAAGCCGTGAAGAGAGCCAGCAGATAGCTGTCGTCCCTGCCGAGTGCTATGTTGCCGCCGACAGTCGATGCATTGCGTTTTACGAATGACGCATTGAAGCGGCATGCGCTCTTCACTGCCGGGGGAACTAGCGGAGAATCGATCATCTCCTGGAATGTCGTTCCGGCTCCGATTCTTATAATGCCGTTCCCGATATCTTCAATCCCGCTATCGACGAGGGGATTTATATCGATGAGGGCGGTTTCCCTGTCAGCAGCCCCGTTGAGTCTGAGATCGTCGGTGCCTCCCGCAAGATAGACCGAATCCGCATTATCGTTTCTGAGTCTTACTGCTTCTTCCTTTGTCTGAGGGTGGTAGATAACCATTTTTTCTCCTTTTACTCAATCCGGCCTTCCGGATGTCCGGCTGTGAGTTCGTCGATGAAGTAGCCAAGCATCCGCCTTGTGCTGTTGCGTCTGTATTCGGCCATTGCGTGAGGCGAAATGACATCGTTCCATGCATTCAGGAATTCCTCTTTTACAGACGGAAGTTCCTCTACTTTCCTTCCGATGAGAATCGCCTCCGCATCCCGTCCTCTCATGACCTTCGGTCCCGCGGCACCGGAAGAGGCACGGAAGTCGACGACGACGCCGTCTCTGATTTCCGCCGCACATGAGAGCGTGAGCTTGCTGATTGCGTTACTGCGTCTCATGCCGATCTTTCTGAAGAAGATGTGCGTAAAGTGCGCCGGGGGTACGATGACGGCCGTTATGAGCTCGTTCTTCTCCCTCTTCGTCTTCTTCGCCGCAATGATGAATTCGTCGACAGGCATCTCCCTCGAGCCGTTTACAGATGTAAGAACGACACGGCTGTCAAGAAGAATCAACGGCTGGGGAGTATCACCCTTGGGGGAGGCGTTTCCGATATTGCCGCCGATTGTCGCGCTGTTACGCAGTGCTATGGCACCCATTCTCGATGCCGCATCCCTGATGAGGGGATGTACAAGTTCTGATGAGGCTATCTCCCTCGATGTCGAAAGCGCACCGATTACGACAGAACCGTCCTCACGCTTTGTTATTCCCTTCATCTCCTCGAGTCCGCTGATGAAGAGTACCGGCTTTGAGAAAGACGCAGTGACGCCTGTTCCCGCAAAACCGGAAACCATGAGGTCCGAGCCTCCTGCAAGAGGAATGACATCCTCCCTGTCCATTATCTCGAGAGCCTCCCGGAGGGTGTCAGGCATGTAGTACTTCACTTTTTCTTCCATAAGTCGCCTCCCTTGACGGCTGCAAGATGTATCGATTCGACGATGAGATCATAGCCTGTGCATCTGCAGATGTTGCCGCTGATACCCTTTCTGATCTCCTCCTCCGTCGGATCGGGATTGTTCTCTAGAAGATAGTACGCCGCCATTACCATACCGGGGATGCAGAAACCGCACTGTACGGCCCCGCCCTCTGCAAAGGCGTCTACTATGCACCGTCCCTTCTCCGTATCTCTGATGCCTTCGATTGTATATATGACACTGCCGTGGCATGAACCGACCGGGATGATACAGCTTGTGACGAGATGTCCGTCCTTGATGACAGAACAGGCTCCGCATTCTCCTTCGGAGCAGCCTTCCTTCGTGCCCGTAAGCTCCAGATCCTCCCTGATGACATCGAGGAGTCTTCTCAGGGGATTGCCGCGGTATACTACTTCCTTATCGTTTAGTGTAAATCTGACTTCACTGTGCATTTTTCTTTTTCAAAGCCTCCTCAAGATCCTCCGGCGGGATGGGAATATTGTAGACCTGTACTCCCAGGGCCCTCTCCACGGCATCCACATATGCCGCAGAAGCTCCATTGAAGACAAGTTCGCCCATTCCCTTTGCGCCCTTCGGTCCCCACGGATAGGGATTCTCCTGCAGATGATAGAACTGCTTCGGGAAATCCATACTTGTCGGGATTACATAGTCGCTCATCCTCTTCTGCTTGAAGAAACCCTTCCTGTTCTCGAGTTTCTCCATGCTGCCGTAGCCGAGTGACTGCATGACGCCGCCGTTGACCTGTCCGTGGACGATAAGTTCGTCGATCGGGTGCCCGATATCGTGGCTTGTCCATATTCCGACTGTCTTTACTTCATTCGTAAGCTTGTCGACTTCGACTTCGACAATCGCAGCACCCCAGCCCCATCCCAGGTATGCGTCTCCGCGGAAGTTTGCCTGATCCCACGGATAGCCCTCGGGGTGCTCATACTCGACTTCCGTCGTTATGTCGCCCTCGCTCCAGCGCTCCTTCATCTCGAGGGCGGCCCTCTCGACGAGGCGTCCGACGATCATTGTCGAACGCGATGCCGCGGTCGGACCGCTGTCGACGACCTTGGAAGTATCGGGGTTGTCGTAATCGATGTTCTCGATCGGGAGCTCGAGTGCATCGGCCGCTATCTTTCTGAGCGACGTCTGGAAGCCCTGTCCCATCTCGGTGGAACCTACCTGGATGGCGACTCTGTCACCCTTTCTCACAAGTCTCGCATGGGCCTTGATGATGGCCTGCTCGCCGTTTCCTGTGAATGCACCGCCGTGAAGGTACATGCTGGCGCCGATTCCTTTTCCGCAGCCCCATGTATACTCCCTGCTCTTTCTCCAGTAGTCGGACTCCTTTGTGATGACATCAAGCATCTCGGGAAGTTTCACTTCCTCGATTATATGGCCGTTGGTGACGGTCTCCTCGCCCTGCTTGATTATGTACTGCTTCTTGAACTCGAGAGGATCGACTCCCAGGTGGTGTGCAAGGTGATCGAGGTGTGTTTCTATTGCGAAGATCGTCTGAGGAGCACCGAAGCCGCGGAATGCGCATGACGGGAATGTGTTCGTTCCGACACCGTCTCCCGTAAGATATGTATTCGGTATGTTGTAGACGCCGTTTGCGTGGAATACTCCGCGCTGGAGGACGACAAACGACGATGAGAGGTATGCTCCGACATTGTAGTAGATGTGGGCCTCTATACCGGTGATCTTACCGTCCTTGATGGCTGTCTTGTAGAGGTTCTTGCTCGGATGCCTCTTTACGGAGAACTGTGTATCCTCCTCCCTGTCGAATATGAGCTTGATGGGCTTTCTGATCTTGTACTCGGCAACAAGCAGCGGACCGCAGATTACATCGGGGAAGTGTTCCTTGCCGCCGAACGCCCCGCCTGTCGTGCACTGACGCACGATGACCTTGTCATACGGAATATTGAGAAGTCCCGCAACAGATTTCCTTATATAGAACGGACACTGTGCAGAGGCATAGAAGATGTAGTTGTCGCCTTCCATGGTGACAAGTGCGCCGTTTGTCTCGAGGTGTACATGCTCCTGCCAGCCTGTATCGATCCTTTCCTCGAAGATCTCGTCGGCCTCAGCAAAAACCTCGTCCATCGGTCTTCCCTTCTCGCAGTAGAGCGAGCAGAAAATGTTGTTCCCCTTCTCCGGAAACATCGGGCCGCCGACGCACTCCAGGCCGTCGTCGATTGAGATGGCAGGAGTCTTTTCGTTCTCGTACTCGATGACGATGTTGTCCTTTATGGCCTTCAGAACCGCCCTGTCGGGTCCCACCACAAGGCCGATCGTCTCACCTACATAGAGAACGTAATCCTTTGCGAACGCCCTCCAGTCCTTGGCGATCATCCACAGCTCGTTCTTTCCCCCGGGCGGTATGTCGTCAGCCGTGATGAAGTAGTAGCCTTCCGGC
Source organism: Lachnospiraceae bacterium (assembly GCA_963610485.1). Classification (GTDB taxonomy): domain Bacteria; phylum Spirochaetota; class Spirochaetia; order Sphaerochaetales; family Sphaerochaetaceae; genus Ornithospirochaeta. The sequence goes on along the minus strand of CAVDOI010000021.1, from coordinate 10,078 downwards.
ATGACTGGCGTCTTAATGCTCTTTATATCGCCTCTGGGACAGGTTGAACGGACCATTACGGCATAAAGCATGTCGGGCAGAACCATGTCGCATACATAGACAGATTCACCCCGTGCCTTGGCCTTTGCATCTATTCTCTGGATCTTGTCACCGAGTTTTGTAGCTTGCACTTTATCCTCCTAACCATTATTTTTTCTTTCACATAATGAGTGGATTCAATCCATTCAAATCCAGGGGGAATTTCTTCCCCCCGAGATTCATGTTCAGTATAGAACCGAATTGTCACTTGGACAATCAATAAACTCTTTTTTCCTATTCAGACTCATGCCTGGATCTTATCAACAATCTTCCAGAGTTCGGATGCGATTTCAGAGGCTCTTCTGTAGATTTCCTCTGCGTCGCTTCTGACGAAGTGATGGTTCTCGTAAAGGAGCTTTCCGTTGACGATCGTGGAGTTCACATGACCCGAACTCATGCCCCAGACGAAGTGTCCCGGAGCGTTCTCCCTGCACAGCGGCGTCGGATTGTTATAATCGAGAAGCGCGAGATCCGCAGTATAACCCTCTTCGACCCTTCCGAGCTTCACTCTGCCGCCGAACTGTGATTCGACGAGTCTGTTTCCTCTGTTGAGAGAAGCCAGGAAGTCCGCCGGCCACCACGGTCCGCCCTCATCCTTGTGCTTGAAGAAACCGATCTTTATCTCCTCGAACATGTTGCCGCCGCAGCCGTCTGTGCCGAGACAGAGATTCTTTATCACAGGAAGCTTGCCGTTGTACCCGATATGGTTGTTCATGTTGGAACGCGGGTTTACTGCAAAGAAGCAGCCTCGTTCGTTGATGAGCTCCACTTCCTTTTCCGAGAGATGGACGCCGTGTACGATGAGCGTCTCGGGTCTCAGGAGATTGAAGGAATCGAGTCTGTCGGCAATATCCTTGTTGTAGAAGTGATGGGACCATACACTGTCATAACTTGCCTCTGCGACGTGCAGGTGCATGCCGCGTCCCGTTCTGTCCATGGCATCGGCCATCATCTTCAGTCCCTCGTCGGGGATTGTGAAGGGAGCGTGTCCTCCGATTGCAGCCTCACAGAGGACCTCTTCACCATTTTTCCGTCTCCTGTCGACTTCCTCAGCAAAGCGTACGTTCTCCGCGACACCTTCCTCGACCTCCTTCATGCCTCTGTTGCGGTCGGTGACCTCGTAGCATGTGGAGCCTCTGACTCCGATCTCCTCCATGCCTCTTGCGATTGCGGAGAGAGAGCCTTCGATGTATGAAGGGGATGCATGATGGTCGACACAGCTGGTGGTTCCCGAGCTGATTGCATCAAGCGAGCAGATGAGTGACGAATAGTATGTACTCTCCTCCTGCAGGCCTCTGTCGAGTCTCCACCACCATTCCTTGAGAACCTGGATGAAATCAGTCTGGGGACCGGCCGAGATCAGCATGCCGCGGCTGAGTCCCGAGTAGTAGTGATGATGTGCGCAGACGTTGCCGGGGATGAGGGTCTTTCCTCTTCCGTCGATGACCTTGTCCGCCCTGAGGCCTTCCGCCCTGTTCCTGCCCACTGCCGTGATCTTCGATCCTTCGATCACGACATCCACATCCTCGGTCACCTCGAAAGGTGGCTGGGTCTGCATTACTCTTACGTTCTTTATGATGATATCTGCCATTTCTTATTCCTCCACGGGTCCGAGAAGATATGAATACGATACGAATACTGTCTCGATGAGAGCCTTTATCCTCTCATCAACTGCAGCGTCGAGTCTGCCGTCACGGTCGATTCTTCCCCTGACGATTTTTCCTTCCACGCGGATTGTCACTTCATCGTTCTCCGCGTAGAAACCGCTGTTCGTGCTGTTCTCGAAGTCATCCGTTCTGCTGAAGAGAGTGAACTTCTTAAGGTACGGTCCTCCGTCGTGCGGACAGAAGGATGCACAGTTGCCGCATTCGTTGCAGTACGCATCAAGATGGAGAATCTGGAACGGATCCTCGAAGAGACCGGTATCTCTGAGATCGATCATGACGTTAGCCCTGTTCGGACAGACCTCGGTACACTTGTTGCAGTAGTAGGAGCATTCGATACATCTCTTCGCCTCTCTTTCGAAGAAGGCTCTGCTGTCGCCGCCCTTTCTGAGAGGAAGTGTTATGGAGGCCTTCTTCTCCCTTATTGCCGAGAAGAATTCGTCTTCCTCCTCTCTGATCTCATCGATATCCTCGTCGTCATCATCTTCCTCCTCGATGACTTCCTCTTCGACTGCAGCGCCTCCGCAGCAGCATTCACCGCCGTCTTTGCATCCGCATTCCTTCTCCTCTTCATCATCCTCTTCGGCAAGGATTGCATCGTAGACCCTGTCTATTGCTTCGTCGACCGCGCTCTGTGCGCTTGCGATGCATCTCACGACTGTGCTCGGGCCTGTCTTCGTGTCGCCGATGATCCAGACGTTTTCTTCATCTCCGGTTCCGATTGCCTCGAGAACCGCCTTGTCCGGCTTCTCCCCGATTGCCGAAATGAGGTATGTGCACCCGATTTCGATTCTCTCTCCGCTGTCAACGGGGCGGCATCTTCCCGATGCGTCCTTCTCGCCGGGAACCATCTTCGCCGCAGTAAGTCTGCCGTCGGTGAAGTCCACGGGGTTGGTGAGGAACATGAACTTTATGCCGTCGCTGAGCGCAGCCTCGTACTCCTCTCTGTCACAGGGCATCTCGTTCTCGCTTCTTCTGTAGATGACAGTCACACTCTCGACGCCGGATGATCTCTCAGCCATTCTTGCAGCATCCATTGCTGTATTACCGCCGCCTACGACGATGACGCTCTTTCCGAGGTCGACCTTTTCGCCTCTCTTGCTCTTCGTGAGGAAGGAGACTGCACTCTCTCTGGGCCCGTTTCCGCCGACACGGGGATCATTGGGCTCTGTCGCACCGACAGATACGAAGATATATTCGAATCCTTCCTTCTTCAGCTCTGCAATCGTCTTCTCCGTGTTGAAGAAGAAGTTCACACCGTGTTCCTTTATGAAATCGACATCCTTGTCGACAGCCGAAGACGGAATACGGAATTCGGGTATGACGTTCTTCACGACGCCTCCTGCTGTCGCACCCTTTTCGAATACGGATGTATCGAAACCTGCGAGAGCGAGGAAATATGCAGCGCTCAGTCCTGCAGGACCTGCACCTATGACTGCCGCCTTGATTTCCGAAGGTTCTTCGGGTTTATCCCAGAAGTCGGCCTTGAACTCATCGAAGCCCTTCTCTGCGCACAGTCTCTTGACTTCCCTTATCTGTACGGGTCCCTCGTAATCCATTCTCGAGCAGTGGTTCTGGCACTGGTGGTCGCAGATCCAGCCCGTGATATTCGGGAGTGCATTCGATGTATAGATGAGAGAGAGCGCCTCTGCAACTCTTCCTTCTCCTGCAAGAGCGACATACTCCGGAATCGGCTGATGGATGGGACATGCCTCCACACACGGAGCGACATAGCAGTCGAAGAGTTCGAGCGGTGTGCCGACCTTCGCACTGAATGATCCTCTGTATTCCTTTCCTGCAATTCCCTTCGGATCGGAGACCTTCTCGACGAACTTTCTGAGCTTCGCGACATCGATGGTGTCCATTTTCCATGCATTCTTCGCCTCTCTGCAGATTTCGCAGAGCTGCTTCATCTTTGCATATCCGCCGGGATGAAGCATGTCGGTTGCAAGCGTAATCGGATGAATTCCGGTTTCGAAGAGCTCCTTTACAGAGAGAGCCGAAACACCGCCGGAATAGGAAATCGGAAGAGTTCCGTTGAATTCCTCGCTGAGGATGAGTGCAACACGTGTCGAAAGCGGGAGAAGAATTCTTCCGGAGCCGTATCTTTCGTCACCGGGGAGTACATCCTGCGGGTTGACGTTGCCGAGCGTGTTCGTGAGCTTGACACCGAACTTTCTGCCTTCCTTCTTCGCAAGATCGACAAGGCGGTGGAGCATTGCCTTTGCGTCGGAAAGCTGAAGGTCATGTTCAAAGCTCTCCCTCTTGAGGACGACGTAGTTGAAGCCGAGTCTGTCGAGAACCTCTCTGACGGTGTCGTAGCCCAGGAGCGTCGGGTTGAGCTTGACGAACGTATCGAGCTTCTTCTCGGTGAGAAGATAGGAGCAGATAGCCTCGATCTCCTTCGGAGGACAGCCGTGCATTGTCGAAACCGTAACGCCCGGGCAGATGTTACTGCTGATCCTGTCGAGTGTCCTCAGTGCCTTATCGCTTCTGTCCTCGAGTCCTGTTCCGTCCAGAAGCCCGTCGACGATCGCAGCCTTAGCCTCTGCAATGTATTCGTTGAAGAGAGGCTTCTTTCCTGCATCGATCATGCTGTCGATGAAGATCTGCATCTTCTCCTCTTTGATGCCCTCGAGGTTGTAGCCGCAGGACATGTTGAAGATGAAGGACGGCTTGTCGACGACCCTGTCGTTCTTGAGACTCTCGATTATGTGGAGTGCAATCCATGCCTTGAGATATTCGTCATAGGCCTTCTCGAGTGTATACTCGGTCGACCATTCTACGTTGTATCCTTCGTCACGTGCGTCGATACACGGCTTTGCGATTTCAAGATGATCCATGATCTGGACTGTCTTGAGCTCGATGAAGCGTGCGCCCACGAGGTAGGATGCGATTATGTTCTGACAAAGCTGTGTGTGCGGGCCGGCCGCCGGTCCCATCGGAGTCGAGCACTTCTGATTGAAGACGTCTACCCAGTTCTTCTCGCTGTCTGTGTAGAACTGTTCTCTGTTGATACTGAAAACGGAATCATGATTCTTGTATTCGCCTGCGATTCTCGAAAGAAGCTCGCCGAACGGAATGGGTCGCATTAAATCTGCCATGCGTATGTCTCCTCTTTTGTTCCACGGTGCTACCGTACTCGTATTTTCACCCACATACAGGTCAAAGTCAAATCATTTTGCAACATTCCGCAACATTTCTCACCCTCTTCAATGAAGGCACCGTTCTGTGCTATATATAGATAAATAAGGAACGGTTAATCTCCGCTCCGTTCAATACTTATCGATATATAAAGGATTAATCGGAAAAATGATTGAGAGAACATTCATCGCAGTAAAGCCGGATGCCGTACAGAGAGGCCTCATCGGAAGAATCATCACGAGAATCGAAGAAAAGGGTTACAAGATTATCGCACTCAAAATGCTCGAAGTTACACCCGGGCAGGCTGCGGCACACTATGCAGAACATCAGGGAAAACCCTTCTATGACGGACTTGTAAAGTTCATCACATCCGCACCCGTCGTCGCAATGGTCGTCGAAGGCGAGGACGCGATATCGGGTATGAGACAGCTCATGGGGAAGACCAATCCGTCATCGGCGGAAGTCGGCACAGTAAGAGGAGACTTCTCCCCTCTCATGAGCTGCAACTGCATCCACGGTTCGGACAGTCCGGCATCGGCCGAAAGGGAGACGGCAATCTACTTCACACAGGACGAGATGTGTACGAAGTGGAAGACGATGTTCGAAATCATCAGGGAAAACCTCGAGAAATGACAAAAGAAAAGGGCGCCGCAGGTTATGTGACGCCCCTTTTATAGAATTACCAAATCTTTGCTATGAGCCTTTTTTGACTCCTCAGGCAGATTTGCTTCGCGAATGATTCTCCCGGTCTTTTCCATACTTTCGGCTCTGTCTTCCTCCCGGCATTCTTCAATACTCAGTTTCATATCGGGCGTACAAACATCTTTCTTTCCCGGTCACAGTCTATGCACTCCAATCGCGCTCAAACAGGAAAATACTGCATTTTTTCAGTCACAGGATTTCTGACTCAGCAGGTAAGCTTGGCAATAAGGATGTTTTTCGACTCCTCAGGAATATCCGCCTCGCGGATGATTCTCAAAGTCTCTTTTCTATTTTCAGCAACGCCTTCGACACGGCCTTCCGCCCTGCCTTCCGCCCTGCCTTCCGCCCTGCCTTCCGCCCTGCCTTCCGCCATTGCTTCAGCCCGGCCTTCTTCAATACTCAGTTTCATAAACTGTGCATACTTAAGCTTGTCACTCTGTCTCATATGTGCCTCCAGCTCATGTTTTTTCTCATTAATCAGGTCAACGAGAATCCCCCTGTCAAGACATTCGATAATCGTCTTCTCTATCGCTTCCACACTGTTTCCGTAAAGACCGACATTTCTGTCCCTCGTCTCGCAGAAATCAAAAAACTCCTTTGCCCGGCCGGAACTGTTCCTGCCTGTAAAAACACCGACTGGAAGAAACGGCTCATGCAGTGTCGGGAAACAGAGGGATGTGACATGAATCTCCTCGGGAACACTCTCTTTCCCTACATAGAAAACATACAACTCAAAGTCCGGAACGTCCAGCCTTTTCCTCTTGTGTTTTCTGACTGAGAAATCAGGAACGACAAGGGGATAGAGGGCCGTATAATACTCCATCAACCTGTATCCGATATTCTCAGTCCAGACAGACTGGCATTCGATCAGGATGAGTTTCTCTCCCCTGACTACAAAAGAGCAGTCGTTGTAGATATCCTCCATGAAGAGGTTCTCTATGTTGACGAGCTTTATGTCGTCTGCCGTGACGGCGGCGTCCTCGGGATGAACTGTCCTGTAGAAATCAACAAGATAATCCTCCCGCTTCACACAAAGTGCGAACGCCGTGTCCTTGATTCTGCCGTTGGGAAGCAGGCGCTTCTCGTCGATGATCCGGCTGTAGTATTCCAGCGAATCCCTCTGTTTTTCCTGTTTTCCGTTTTTTGACATCTGCTACTCCTATTATATAAAGGTCCGTAGCTGCCTTTTTTGTCAAAAAAAGTTTTTCCTCTTCCTTTTCCCCGTCCTTCCGGAATTTATGTTTACATTCATCTTCAAGTATTTTCCAGCGATAAACCGAAGCAATAATGATGAAAGAGTGAGAAAACCCTCAAAATAGAAATTCAAAATTAATTATATTCAGCTCCTGAAAGGATTCTCCGAACTTGCGGCGTACAGGACTGTCGTCAATATGAGAGATACCACATCGGCTCCCGGCTGGCCGAGTCTTATGCCGTCCGCTCCGAAGAAGGATTCGAGGATGAAAAGTGCAGGAATGCACAGAAGCCCCGGCGTGATATGTTTTCCCTTCCCCATCGCCTGCAGTGCATTGACAAGCACGTAGTAGATGCCGGAGAGAAAGCTCGTCGAAAGGACGATTTTCGAGAAATGCACCCCCGCCCCGCGAGCTGCGCGACATTCCCGGTAACGGTTGCAACTGCAGCGCCCGTGATATTCCATCCGAACACAAGGATCATGAGGGGCCCAGAATTATGTTCAGAAGATTGCCGATGCGCTGCCCGTCATGGCATTCGCCGATCCGCATTCCGCCCTGACGACGCAGGAATAGCATGCAGATATGAGAACAAAGGGCCCCGGGAGCGTGACTATAACAGGATGAATCTTTGCGTAGTCGAAGGTATCGGGCGGGGAAAGGAAGGAGCCTCATGTCCGCAGAACCCCGTCCATCAGACTGTTAAGGTGAAGTCTCTTCCTCTACAATCCGTTGCATAGCATCCCATCTCCTCTCCATGTCAGCAACGAGCTTGAATTGTGTACGTGCACGGTCGAGATTCTGATTCCGCCTGTGAACAGAAAAATAGTGATCCCCGTCCAAATAATCCGTCAGAAACCTGATCCCGCATTCAAGAGTCATGATTTTAGAACCAGTTGAAAGCAACATATGTTCATTTCTTGTCAAATCAGGGCAAGCATGGACATAGCCGCGGGTAAAAACCCTGAACCTGTCCAGATTGATCCACATCTTTGATAAATCTCTTTCATCTTCAGCAGCAGTTGCTGCACCGAACCTTATGGAATCACCGAAATCGTAAAGGCTGGAGCCCGGCATGACAGTATCAAGATCAATTACACAACATGCTTTACGTGTTTCTGCATCCAGTAAAACATTGTTCAGCTTTGTATCGTTGTGCGTTACCCGCAACGGAATATCACCTCTGATCAATGCACTCTTCAAAACATCGAACTCCGATTGACGGGAAAGTATGAAGTCAATTTCAGGTTCAACGTATTTAGCTCTATCCATTGAATCATGCTTCAGAACTTCGAGGAAAGTGCTGAATCTTTCAGGTGTGTCGTGAAAAGCAGGAATTGTTTCATGCAGCTTTTTCACAGGAAAATCAGAAAGCATCTGCTGGAAAGTACCAAAGCCAATGGCACTTTGATAAAAATCTTCATCGGTTTCCGGCTGCTGAAGACAAATTGTATTTTCAACAAAATCATATAAACGCCAATAAGACTGCTCCCTGTATAAATAACTGGATCCCTCACGGGTTCTGACAAGAGACAGGACTCTACGAGGATCCTTAGACTTGACTTTCAGGAACTCCGTTACAGCAGCTATGTTCTCCATCAGTTCCCCGACATCCGGAAATATCTTATGGTTTATTTTTTGAAGAAGATATCTTCGTCCGCCGGCAGAAACAACCAGAAAAGAAGCGTGAATGTGCCCGTGGCCGTAAGGTTCACAGGTAACCGGCAATGAATCCAGTTGAAAATCCAGCAGCAGCGCAAGCAGGTTTTCGCTCAATATCAACAGATCTCCGTTTTTTCCAATGACAGCTCATCACAAATCCGGCTGTATTTCCCCTGCGTATATCCAATACCCCAGGCAGCATCCGCCTTCCTTTTTCCACCATACCAGACACGGAGGATATCATTCTTGCGATCAAGGAGGAATGAAGTCCTGTACAAACAGAAATCATCCCATTGACCTTCCCTTCCCTGTTCCATAAGGGGGTTCGGGAAAGTTTTCCAGGGTTCGTCCTCTGTTTTGACGGCATAGAACAATTTGCAGTAATCACAATTCGTTCCATCCGGGTAAGCAGGATAAATGGCATGAAGAGAATTATCCGCAGGGTCACACCAGACAGTCAGATGCCAGATCTGATATCCCGGCTGAATCAAATCCCGGCAGGTCTCCTGTTCACTCCAGCACAAACCATCTTTTGATGTACGTATACGTACCTTATTGTCTTGATTCTGATAACCGGTATTACCGGTGTCTACATACCACATACGCCAGGATCCGTCCTTCATGCGCAGAATGCAGGGAGAAAGAATGCTGTATTTCTGTACCGGATCATGCAGAACGATTTCAGGAGCTGTCCATTTGATCCCGTCAGATGAACGCATAAGCTTAACCCAGGATTGTGCAATGTCGTCTGCCTCGACATAATAAAGCCACAGTTCATTGTGATCCTTGTTGTAAACAAGCTCTACATCACAATTATGACCGGGATCCGGTGCCGGGGTTAAAGGATTTGATAGTCCTTCTGGAACAATCCAGGATTGTCCGTCATTTGAAACAAGAACAGAAGGATCCTCCAGACCGTCGTTGTTATAGGGATATGGAGTCATCGCCATCCAATACAAATATCCTTTCCACGCGGTATCGAAACAGATAACAGATGGATGCGTAGCCTGATTGGAGCCATCATAAGTCGGAATGTGCTGCGGGTAAATTGCATTTTTCAAAATACTCATCTGTTTATTCTCCATTTTTTCATATCTATAGTCTTGCCGCCTTGTAATCGGCTTTCTTCCGCCGCCAAGGCAATCAGGTGGCTCTCTACCGAGGCATCGGCACTTGTCTTACTCGTTTTTCCATTTCGTACAGTCCACAGGAACTCCCGCATCATGGAAGAATCACTGCCGCTATGTCCCCCCCGGGGTGTATGAATATGGAGAGTCGTATGATTGCCGGTAACAAAATCACTGATTTCCAATGTGGATTTCTCAAGGTTTCCCACAATTTGCCCATGACTTCCCATTACATTGATTATCCGCTCGCAATGCTCGGTAAAAGCACACATGGTCAGGCTGGCACTGACTCCATTTTCATAGAGTAAATTCACTATCTGATTATCCACGACATTATTATCACACTGATAGACGCATCGTCCGTACGGGCCGTGCTGCAATGCTTCCAAAACAGCCTCGTTGGACTGGTCAAGGTTGACAACTGAAACAAATCCGTCAGAAACAGCCTTCGGATGCTCCAGATAAAAACGTGGAGCATAGTATGGACACCCGTCTCTGTGAATACATC
>CAVDOI010000020.1:0-24906 GCA_963610485.1 Lachnospiraceae bacterium | reverse complement strand
TTATCCTATATAATTGGGTATTTTCTAGGCGCTGGAATCAACTGCGAAGTTTGAGTATATTATATATGGTTATAAGGACGCAGCGAGTTGAAAAGAACGGTTCACCTTATTCTCATTCTGATGATTATCCTCTCTATCCCGTCGTGCGACGCATTCGTCTCCCTGACGGGCGCCATGGGGAAGAACATAATCGGCTTCAACAGAGAGGAGGCCGACCTTATTGTCGATACCCTTACTGTCGAGTCTCCGGCCGAAAGTGAAGATATAGAAAAGGGCGAGATAATCGGCGGTATTAAGTTCGAAGCAGGAAAACGATTCTACTACACCGACAATGACGGCGAGACCAGGGATTTCATCATCCTGGGGAAAGGTACCGAAGGATACTCTGTCATAGCATGGAAAGAATGGGCGGTAAGGGTTGCGAAAGCCGATGACAGGGATTTGTCTAAAGTCGAGGATATCCTGGTTCCAACGGATCTCACCATTCTGAGTGCACTTCTCTCGTCCTCAGCCGGCGACTATGTGCTCTCGCGCCTCTCGGGGAAGGTCGAGGATGAGACGACACTTGAAGCCGCAGAGGGGACAATCAGAACACTCGATGCCGTTCTCGACTTCATAAGCATTCTTTCATTCATCCCCAATGAAAAGGCAAAGGCGATATGTGAGTATGCCTCGGACCTCAGGGGAAAGATTGAAAGGGACAACGATATCACATGGGGCGATGTCGTCGTACTTGATGTACTTACGAACCTGTGCACAAAAGCTCCGGAGGAAATAATTAAATTCCTCAAGGAAAGTGAAGAAACGGAAAAAGAACCTGAAACTGTTTCACAGATGCTCAACGATCTTCTTGATGATATGTACGACTTCCTCTTCGAGTCCGTGGAAATCCTCAACAGGGTGTCGGGTACGACAGGTGTATTCCGGGGAGCAAGCATCACGAAACTGATTTCGGTGTGCTTCATGAAGAAGTAGGAGGGCGCCGTGAAAAGAACAGCTTTGTCAGTCATATTCGTCTTGTCGGCGGCACTCCTTTTCTCCTCTGTGCCGCTCATCGACGACTGGAGAGAGAACAGCTACGGCTACGAAGAGATCGGGCGCAGATTCGAAGTGACCGATGTGAGGATGAAGGGAATGGGAGGGGCAGGAACAGCCCTGGGTGAAGCGTCGAACGGTATTTTCGTCAATCCCGCGTCCATCGGAAGCGGGGAGTTCGGATTCTCGTATCCATCCGTATCGCTTACGGTACATCATGTCCATGATGCCATCAGCCGTACCGGAAGCGGAAGAAGCATCCTCGAGATGCTCGTCGCCGGCAACTTTGATGACAGCGAGCTCTATTCAGCGCTTCTGGATCTTGTCGGAACGGAGAGGGCACCGCTGGGGAAGGCTGATGCATATACATCCTTCGTCACACCGTACGGACTGGGTCTCGGGCTTTACGCCTCCGATACCGTCTACACATATTCGGGATCCATAATCAACGAGACGGATTTCTCCTTCGCCCTGGGTTACGCTCACGCATTCTCCTTCGGTGATTTCACCATCAGCGGCGGCGCCGTCATGAAGTTCAACTACCTCATATTCTCCCAGAGGATGAAGGCGAATGAAATCATCGGCAAGAAGCTCGACAAGGTGACGACCCAGTTCGCCTACGGCTATGCCGTTCCCGTCACGGATCTGGGGATTACCTTCTCCTGGAAGGGACTCAGTGCCTCTCTTGTCTACAGAAATCTCTTCGGAGATTATCATATGGGTGTGGCGGAGACAGTCGTTTCAGATTTTCTGAAGGTAAATACGGCAGATATCGACTACAGCCTTTTCACTATTGGGAACAGGGGTGAACTGGCCTTAGGCCTGGCATACGAGATGAAACTCGGTGACTTTTCCTTTGCCGCGGCAGCCGATCTCAACGATATTCTGACGATGAATGAATATGACGACAACTTCTCCCAGGCGGGACGGAGGTTCCTCAAGCGCTTCAACATCGGCTTCGAGGCCGGATGGAGGGACATCGCGGCCATCAGATTCGGAATGAATGCCGGCTATTTCACCATCGGGTCGTCATTGCAGTATTTCGGAATGAAAATCGAAAGCGCCTACTACTGGGAGGAGACGGGATCACAGGCAGGGGAGAGAGGACTCGACGCCCTGGCCATACGCTTCAACGTCGGAATATGAACAGCAGCAGAAAACCACTTCTCATCTTCTTCATCTTTCTCACATTCTTCGTGATGACCGCGATTTTCTTCTTCTCGAGCCAGAATGCCGCCTCGTCGTCGAAGACGAGCGGAAGTGTGGTGAGGTTCATACTCTCCGTCTTCGTCAGAGGTTTCGGTGATATGACGCCGAAAGAGCAGAGAGTGCTGGTCGTGAAGTGGGCTTCACTTATCAGAAAGGCCGCACATTTTACGGAATTCGCTGCTCTTGGTTTCTCATTCACGACCTCCCTCATACTGAGGGGCTCGCCTTTCTTATATTCAAAGAGCATAGTCTTCGGCGTTTCATATGCGACCTTCGACGAAGTGCATCAGCTCTTCTCCGTCGGCCGTGCCTGCTCCGTCTTCGATGTGATGATCGATACCTCGGGTTATTTCACAGGCTTAATAGTGAGTGCGTTAATCTTATATATTTCCAGAAGAAGGAAAGTGTAAAAAACACCCCCGTCCATCTCAGACCGGGGGGATTTGTTAAACGCGCACACAGGACCTCTCCTGTATGTCTGGGACAGTCCCTTTTAAAAGGCAACCTGGATAAACCATTCAAGTCCGTATTTAGAAAGTAACACCCTTTTTTTAGTTTGTAAATACAAAACTTATATAAAAACAGGGTTTTTTTTGTAATTTTCCATTAGTTTCAATAGGAATTTAGTAAGCCAAAGTCGTGTTAATGTTCTATTTTGAATAAAAACAAAATATAATGTTTAACTTTGTGTTGTCTGGTCAGGCCAGAGACATTTTTCCGAATACTTCGAATCTTCATTGTTTTGTTCCCGATATTTGGTTATCTTTTAGTCATGGTCGGGTTTTTCATAAAGAAGGCATTCTTCGACGGCTGGGATAATTTCCTCCAGCTCATTCTTCAGAATCTTGTATATCTGGGTCTCCTGCTCCTGGGTCTTTCACTCATGTATCTTACGGCGGAGAGCAGCGCTCTCTTCGTCCTCAGCGCCGCCGTCATCATTCTGTTGATGTGCATCTCGGCAGGGGGGACGGCAGAGAGCGCAAAGAACTGGGCCGATTACAAAAGCGAGGTATGGAGACCGTACGTCAGGGGGATAAGGAGAAACATCCGGCACTCTCTTTTCTTCTTCCTCATTGTCGCTCTCATCTTCATGTGCCTCTACATCACGATACCGTTCTATCTCTCGTTCAACAATGCCGTGGGATACATACTCCCCATCGTGATGGTCTGGCTTGTCATATTCCTTGTTCTGGCGCTTCCGTACTATTTTCCGCTTATGACGATGCTTCCCGGAGACGGCCCCGTGAAGACACTGAGAAAGTGTTTTCTCGTATCGTTCGACAATCCCGGAAAGAGCCTCTTCCTTGTGCTTCATATCCTGTTCGACGCAGTTATAAGCGTGCTCACGATAGGACTTCTTCCCGGCATCAGCGGCATAATGCTCAGCGGAGCCGGAATGACGAAGCTTCTCATGAAGAAGTATGACTGGCTCGAGGAGAATCCCGGAAAGACGAAGAAGGACATCAACTGGGATGAGCTTCTGGAAGAGGAGAGGGAGAACGTCGGAGTGAGAACACTCAAGGGAATGATCTTCCCCTGGAAATAAAGAAGGAGATTATGACAAAGGATAATGCGGAAAAGGCCCGGAGCGGCCATTACGAGATTGAAATAAAGGCGCATGTTCAGGATGAGGAGAAGCTCAAGGAGAAAATCGAGAGCCTCTTCGGAGAGGGACGCAGCGTCAACAAGAGCGACCTCTACTTCCACAGGAAAGGCGAAAAGCACCAGGCTTTCAGGATAAGGCGCTCGAACGGTGCACTTGAATTCACGGCGAAGAACACCCGTGCCGACTCTCTCAGCGAGGAGAACGACGAGTTTGAATTCTTCGCCCCCGTGACCGAGGAGGAGAAGGCGGGGGCTTTCTTCGAATGCCTCGGCTACGAACCTTACTTCCGTAAGAGCAAGACGGGCTTCGACTGGGACCTCGTCCAGGGAGACATCCATGTGGAACTCCTGGAGGTCAGCGGCTTCAGGTACGGAGAAGACACGAGCGTGAGGAACCTCGGGTACTTTCTCGAGATGGAAATCCTCATTCCCTTCAAGGAGGCGTCTGAGGATACGCTTAGGGAGAAACAGAACAAGCTTCACAAGGTTCTTCATGAACTTGGACTGAGAGAGGAGGACATCGAAATGAAGTCCTACCGCTCCATGATACTTGGAGAATAGTATGGAATGGCGTGCATCACACATCCTCGTGAAAGACAGGGAGACGGCCGAGAGACTCTACGAGAGACTGAAGAAGGGTGAGAACTTCTCGTCGCTTGCGCATCAGTACTCAACATGCCCCTCGAAGGAGAAGGGCGGAGACCTGGGGTGGTTCGGTGAAGGGAAGATGGTGAGAGATTTCGAGAACGCGGTGAGACGCATGGGTACAGGAAGCATTTCACGGCCCGTGCGCACACAGTTCGGCTATCATATAATAAAGAAGACAGGAGTCAGGGATTGATTACATTTTACACAGACGGTGGATGCTCCGGTAACCCGGGGCCGGGAGGCTGGGCCTATGCCGTATCGGAAGACGGGAAACTCGTCGAAACGAGGAGCGGCGGAGAGGCGGCGACAACAAACAACAGGATGGAACTTACGGCTGTCATCATGGCCCTCAGGTACGCCCTCGAGAAGGGTGAGAAGGAAGTGACGGTCCTCACGGACAGCCAGTATGTCAAGAACGGCATAACGGTATGGATTCATTCATGGAAGAAGAACGGATGGAGGACGGCAGGCCGTCAACCCGTGAAGAACGTCGAATACTGGCTTGAACTCGATTCTCTCAACTCTTCGCTCTCCGTCACCTGGTCCTGGGTGAAGGGACACGCGGGAATAGAGGGCAACGAGGAATGTGACAGACTCGTCAGACTTGAGACAGCGAAGTTTCTTTGAGAAAGGTATAGAAGGCGCTCTTTTCCGAAAGGACCAGAATCGCCTTCTCGTTCTCCGGATAGAGCATGATGGTCTCTGAGGCAAAACTCAGGGCCTTTTCCTTTTCTCCAGATTCGATGAGGGCATCGAGGTAGAGATTCCTCAGGCTCTCGTCGGCACCCTCCCTATCGAGGATGAGGGAAAGTGTTTCAAGGTAGTCATCATTCCGTCCGCACTCTCTCTCGGCGGCGGCCTTTATCTTGAGAATCCTGGTGTAACGGGGATAGAGGAGCAGAGCCTTCCCGGCCTCCTCGATGACGCTTTCGTATTTGTTCCCGGCGTAGAGAGAGTAGAGAAGATTGTATCTGTTCTCGATGCTCTCCTCTACGGTGAGGAGTTCATACCATCCTTCACTGTCCCCGGGGAGAGAGACGCTCTCTCCCGCCGAAGTGGTACTGCATGAAACCAGAAGAAGGAGAATAGCAATACTAACCCAGAACAGTCTTTTCAATTTCGATCACCTGGTCACGGTAGAGGTTGACTATCGAGGAGCCGTAGTCGGCGATGAGCTGGATCATGTTCCTCGGCTCGGGTCCTCTGTCGATGCCGTTGAGTCTGTCTCCCGCATCCCCCAGTCCAGGAAGGATGTATGCCTGCTCGTTGAGTACGGGGTCCATCCAGAGCGTGTAGACTTCGGCTTCGGGGATCGCGCGTGTTATTCTGAGGGCGCCCTTGAGTGCCGAGATGACGTTGATGAACTTGATGGAGCGTGGTTTCACTCCTCTTTCCTTGAGGTACTTCACGATTGTGACGAGGCTTCCTCCCGTCGCGTTCATCGGGTCTGCGAATATGAGATCCTTGTCCTCGAGCTTTTCGATGTCGAAGAAGGAGCGGTCGAGGTCGAGAACATAATCCATGTTGCTCTCCTTCTTGCTCTCGTCCCTCTTTATCTTGAAGAGAGCGAAGGGTGTGATTGTGTCGTCGGAGGAGTAGTCCTGGAACTCCTTGGAGATGATCATGCTGGGAAGCAGCGCTCCGCGGAGCATGACGCACATGACAGACGAGTGTGCCAGGTCGTCGACGTTCGGAATTCTGTGGACGGCGTAGTTCGTGCACGGTATGGTGACGGGAGTGGGCTGGATCATGCTGCGCTTGTTATTGAGGTTCTTGTCTGCAAAGGAGTGTGCGAACATCAGCTCGTATGCCCTCTGGATATAGTAGAGGAACTCCTCGTGTCCTGTTCCGGGATTGCGGAGCTTTGCGATTATCCTGCTGGCCTCCCCGTGCTGTTCGCGCGGTGTCTCGAATGAATATACATGTATACGGCTGTTGAGTGCGCATACCGACTTCAGGAACGACCCGATTTCAGCTGCGCTTTCCGTCAGTGCGTTCTGCGCCTCTCTGTCCGAAAAGTCCTTTTCGAGCTTCGTACATGCGTCGAGGCTCTTCCTGTAGAGATTGCGGACAGTTTCTATGTCTTTCTTGTCACTGTCGTTTAAAAATCCGTCCAGATCCTGGGCGTGAAGGATTATCTTGTTGCTCATTGCTTTCTCCTTCCTCACAATTTAAACCAATTACGGGCGATTGAGTAGTATTTGTGTCCTCATCTTTCGCCGAGATAAGTGAAACATCTTCCTTTTTAGTCCTCCTTTCGATAAACTGTCACAAGTGAGGTTTAAAGATGAATCTTGTATTCTTAGGCCCTCCGGGCGCCGGAAAGGGCACAATCGCAGCAGTAGCCAAGGACTATCTCGGCATACCGCATATTTCAACGGGTGATCTCTTCAGATCCAATATCAAGAACGAGACCGAGCTCGGAAAGAAGGTCAAGGAAATCCTGGCCTCCGGTTCCCTCGTTCCCGATTCGGTCACAATCGAGATGGTGAGAAACCGCCTCGGGGAGGATGACTGCAGGAACGGCTTCATTCTCGACGGCTTTCCGCGTACGATTGCACAGGCCGATGCTCTGGCGGAGATGACAGAGCTCGACGGCGTGATCAACTTCGTCCTCAGCGAGGAGGAGATCATCAAGCGTCTTTCGGGCCGCAGAATCTGTAAAAGCACCGGACGGACATACCATATCCTCTTCAACCCTCCGAAGGTTGAGGGAAAGGATGACGAGACGGGTGAGGATCTCATCCAGAGGGATGACGACAAGAGCGATGCAATCAAGCACAGACTCGACGTATACAGAGAACAGACGGAGCCTCTTATCAAATACTATAAGGACAAGGGAATCGTACTCGATCTCATCTGCACGAACGACCCAGAGGAGACGAATCAGAATTTCTTCCGCCTCATCAAAAAATAAGGTCCGTATTGTTATTCAAAGCCTCTCTCTGATAAAATCGGGGAGGGGTTTTTTATGAACAGAGAATTACCTGTGGTCTTTTCATCATTTTCATCTGATTTCGTATCTCCTCTCTTTCCCGCAAAGGGGGAGGATGTAACTCTTTCCATCGCCGTCCTGGGCAGCATTGACAGCATTTTCCTCAAATACGACAGCCAGACGGGACTCGTCTTCATGAAGGAGATGAAAGAGGCGGGATCTTACAACGGAGCTGTGAAGTATTCCTGTACAGTTCCTGCAAATCTCGACGACGAACTCTTCCGCTACTATTTCGTCTTCTTCTGCGGCGGTGTCAGCTGGTACTATTCAAAGGCCGGAATCACGCGCTACACGCCGTCCGTCCCCATGCGCTTCTCGCTCATGACCGGACAGAGTGCGCCGGAGTGGGTCGCATCCTCCGTCTGCTACCAGATCTTCCCCGACAGATTCAATAAGGGCGACAGCAGTGTCGGCGCAAAGAAAGGCGAGTACAGCTTCGACGGCGGAACGGTAACTACGCCGAAGTGGACAGATACACCCCGGTGCTGGAACGAATCGAGATGCTGCGACTTCTATAACGGAGATCTCAGGGGAATAGAGGAGAAGGCCGGCTATCTGTCGTCTCTCGGCGTCGATGTCATCTACATCAACCCGATATTCTCCTCCGAGTCCGTTCACCGTTATGATACAGTCGACTTCTTCCGTATCGACCCAAAGCTCGGCGGTGACGAAGCCCTCATAAGCCTTGTGGACACAATGCACAGAAACGGCATAAGGGTCATACTCGACATCTCGATAAACCACACCGGTCTCAACGGCGTCTGGCTGAAGAAGGCCCTCGAGGACCCTGAGAGCGACGAACACGATTTCTATTACTTCAACAGCGACGGCTCGGTGTGCTGCTGGCAGGATGTGAAGACGCTGCCGCAGCTCAGGTATTCATCCGAAAAACTACGGGAATATATGTACCGCGGAGAGAACTCCGTCATGAAGAAGTACCTCAGAAAGCCCTACGATATTGACGGATGGAGGCTCGATGTGGCACCCGAAGTCGGGAGACGGGGATCCGAGCAGCTCTGTCAGGATATCTGGAGGGATGTCGAGAGGGAACTGAGGAAGGTCAAGAAGGATCTCTATCTCGTCGGAGAGGACTGGGACGACAGCACGCTCTTTCTCCAGGGCGATATGTGGAACGCCACGATGAACTACTACGGATCGGGGCGCCCCCTCAGAAGCTGGACGGGCGAGAGGGACCGCTTCCTTATCCCCGGAAACGGCCATGCACCCGACGAAGAGGAGAATTTCACGGCAGATGAGGTCTGTTCATTCTTCAAGGCCGCAGCCGACTCAGTTCCGGGGCAGACACCGTACCTGCAGATGAATCTGATCGATTCACACGACACGCCGCGCCTCCATAATCACAGTGAAATCTTCGACAGGGATATATACAGGGGCGTCCTTCTTGCGCTCTACATGCTTCCCGGAATGCCGAACATGTATTACGGAGACGAAGTCCTCCTGGCGGGCACCATCGATTCCAACGAAGGCGCACGCTACCCGATGGAGTGGAGAGAGGAGTATCAGGACAGGGATATGCTCTCATTCGTACAGAGGCTCGGAGAGATCAGAAAGGATGCCGGTCTTGCGTACTCGGCGTCTCTCTTCAGAGCACTTGACGAGAAGGCCTTTGCCGTCATCAGAGCCACGGAAGGCATGGCATGGGCGGCCGTCATCAACAGGGGAGGAAAGAGGAAGATCTCACTTGACCTCACGTTACTTCCCGGCTCTGCAGCCTCCGTCGTCCTCGGAGAGGGAAGTGCAGAGATAAGGGACGCCATGCTTAATGTAACACTGGAAGAGAACCGTTCGCTTCTGATTTCGCTTGTGTAACGGCACATTCTCGGTCATCATCTTTCATAAAGGAAGGAAAAATGAAAAAACTGGCTTTTCTAGCACTTGTACTTTTGACTGCTCTGACACTGTCGGCGTCATTTTCGGCAGCCGAGAGCGACAGATACTTCTACAATGAGAACGACTACCAGAAGGATTATGACTATCTTCTGAAGTGTCTTTCCGAAAGCACCGACAACGACGAGAAGGCCGAGATACTGTGGCGTCTCAGCCGCACGAAGCTCACCCTTGTCGACGAGAACAAGGACAGCATGACGAAGAGCGAGAAGCTTGCAGGCTACGGCGACTACGGTGCCTCCGACAAGCCGTCATCGGACGATACGTCCTCGGCATTCTACTATGCATACACATCGCTCGAGCTGAAGGAGACCCCGAACGGCTACCACTGGAAGAGTTCGGCAGTCGGACGCTGCGGCCAGGTCCACGGCGCACTCAACAGCCTGGGGAAGGCAGGAGGGATGAGGGACCTCGAAATAAAGGCTCTCGAGAACTTCTCTTCGTTCCCGCTTGAAACCGACAGCTGGTATGTGATGGGCGTTCTATACAATTCGCTTCCCGGAGGAATCAGCTTCGGCAACAACAACTGGGCGATCTCCTATATGAGAAAGTGTCTCGACACCCAGGATATGACGAACAGGACCAACGGAACCAACTACCTCGAACTGGCCCAGCAGCTCTGGGACAGGAACTGGAATGCATCCAAGAGAACGAAGGAATTCCAGTCGATGCTGAAGTCATACAACAAGGCCGTCGACAAGAAGAGCGGCAGAGCCGAGATCAACAGATACTACGAAGGCTACAAAGCCGGGCAGGGTTCCCCCTTCTATGTTGCAGCAGAACTGGGGTCAATCACCGACAGGCAGGAGGCCGTGGCGCTTCTGCAGTATGCAAAGCTCGTCATAGAGGCGAAGCTTCCATATGCATCGGGCTCTCTTAACAGGGCGAAGATGGAGGCCGAGAAGGCGAAGGTCGAAGCAAAACTCGCCGAATGGACATAGAGAGAAAAACTCATAAAAGAGGGCATCCGCAATCATCTGCGGGTGCTTTTTTTATCGGCATACGCGGTTTTCCTTCTCTGGGACGATATTTTCTTCTGCTTTTCCGTGGCTGTTTCAATAGAGGAGAGGAGGATAAAGGATATAGAAAATATAAGAAATAGTATAATTTAAAGGGGAAAAGTGTTGAAAAGTGGGGTAAAGTGGGATAAAGTGTCATACAAGAACGGGTGAAAACCCATTGGAAGGCTATATGATGCAGTTTCTCACAGGAATGTACGATGGAAAGATAGACGACAAAGGCCGTCTTTCTCTGCCTGCACGACTGAGGACTGCCATCGGCTCACAACAGGTGGTGATTCTTCCGGGTCTGGACGAGAACCATTTGATGCTTATGACTCCCGACTATTTCGAAAACCAGTTCTGTAAGCAAATCCTCTCAACCCCACTAGCGCTTATGGACAGAGAAAAGAGACAGCTCGTGAGAAAGCTCATATCACCGGCGCAGTATGTCGATGTGGATTCCGCCGGAAGAATCAGTATCCCCCAGCGTGCACGCACCTTTCTCAACCTCCTCCCGAGATCAGAGGCACTGCTTGTAGGAACAGGCTATGCCGTAGAAATCTGGAACCCCGAAACTTATGAGGAGGACCAGGAGAAGGAAGATGTGTCAATCAGCGAGCTTGCTCAGAAGATTTATGACGGGGAGGGCAGATAAAGATGGAGATTCTGCATTACCCCGTCATGCACAGCGAGGTACTTGAAAACCTGACACTGCCTCAATCGCGTCCCTCCGTCCTCATCGACTGCACGACAGGGGAGGGCGGGCACTCGAAGCTCTTTCTCGAGAAGTATCCGCTTGTAACGGTAATCGGCCTCGACAGGGACAGCGAGATCCAGAAGAAGGCTCAGGAGAGACTGAAGGAATACGGGGCGAGATTCCAGAGCGTGAATACATGGTTCAATGATTATCTGGCCGGACGTGAAAGCGAATCTGCCGACGCAGTCCTCTTCGACCTCGGTATCTCGATATTCCATTACGAGGAGAGCGAGAGGGGGTTCTCGTTCAGAAAGGACGAGGAGCTCGACATGAGACTCGACACTAATCAGAGCCTTACTGCAGAGACAGTCGTCAACGAATACAGCGAGGAGGCCCTTGCCGACGTCATATATAAATACGGCGAGGAGCGCTATTCGAGACGGATCGCCCGTGCAATTGCAGAAAGACGCAGGGAGAAGAGGATCGTCACGAGCAGGGAACTGGCGGACATAATATGGTCCTCCGTCCCGCGCGAATACAGATACGGACACATACATCCTGCGACCAGGACGTTCCAGGCCGTGAGGATAGAGGTCAACAGGGAACTCGACAGAATCGAGCCGGCGCTTACGGAGGCGCTGAGGGTTCTCAACAGAGGAGGCAGGGTTGCAGTAATCACATTTCATTCCCTCGAGGACAGGATTGTGAAGTGGACCTTCAAGGACAGGGAAAGCAAATACGGAGACATAAGGATTCTGACTAAGAAGCCCATTGTCCCGACAGATACCGAATGCGACGAGAATCCCCCGTCACGTTCGAGCAAACTGAGGATTGTGGAGAAGTTATAGTTATGAAGTACAGGGAAAACGAACGCAGGGAACTCGACCTCAGAGCAAAGGTCATCATAATTGCATCAATCATAGTCTCGTTCTTCGTAGCTCTTGTGCCTGTATGGCAGAAGGGAGTCACGAGACAGAACCACTATGAGCTCATCATCGCAAGGGAAAAACTCGAGAGGATGGAGGAAGAGGAGAAGAACCTCATGGCATATATCCTCCAGGATGAGACGGCAGACGGAGAAAATACAACAACTTTCATAGCAGGCGTCTGACAAGAGGAGTCACACGGTGTACGAAGATAAGAGTGCGGTGAAGAATATCGGGGAATACGACGATTATGCCCCGGCGGAGACTGAGGAGGTCGATACAGAAGGCCTTCTCTCTCCTTTTACGTTCCTGTGCTTCGCCGTCATACTCGTCCTCTTCGGAGCCGTAACACTCCTCAGTGCCTCATACGATACGGCGCTTAGAGCCGATACGGCCTTCTATTCGCCCTTCATCAAGGAGATCGGGGCGCTTTTCATCGGCCTCGTAATCGGGAGTGCAGTCTGTTTTGTTCCTCTGAAGTATCTGAGGCGCTTTCATTTCCTGCTGCTTCCTCTTTATCTTGTGCTTTCTTCTGTTGCACTATTTGTCAGAAGCTGCACGCCGTCATTTCTCTATACCTCTATAACGGGAATGACGGGGATGCTGACGCTTCTCTTCCTTTTTTCAGACATAGTCCCCCGGATTTCCAGCCGTGAGAAGGGCGGGGCGGCATTGATTTTAACTGTTGCCGTGACTCTTCTCGTCCTCGTGACGGTTACACTCGTATCGGGACCGGCATGGTACATACTCGGATTCATAGTTATAACGGCATCACTCGTCTCCCAGAAGACGAAGCGTTCGTTCATCATCTATTTCACGATTGCGGCAGTTGTGATCCTTGCCTTTCTCATTCTTACACAGAAAAAGCTCCTCTCGTCGGTTATAGCATCGTCATTTCCGATTCCCGACAGTCCGTACTACTCATCACGCCTCTATGAAGCTGAGAAGGCCATAAGCGAAGGGGGATTCATAGGAGTCGGAATCGGAAACGGACTGTATAAGCTCGGCGTCATCGACGACATAGAGGGAGAGTTCGTTTATGCATCGATGAGCGAGGAGACGGGAATGGTCGGTACCCTGATCATACTCTTCTCCCTTCTCATGATAATGATCATATGCATCAGAACCTCCAGCCGTGCATGGAGAAAGGGCGAGATGTTCATTTCCTCGTTCTCCCTCGCCGGTGCTTCACTCCTTTCCTTCGGACTCCTTCTGAATATGTTCTACATATCGGGGCTGCTGCCTTTCGAAGGTCTTCCCCTCCTTCTTTTCTCATACAACCCGGTGAACGAAGCATTCACGGTGGTGCTTTTATGCCTTCTCTACAAGTTCATCTTCAGAATGGGGAGGGAAAAGGACTGATGAGAGTCAAAAGCCTCTTTACAATTGCGGCCTCTCTCATACTGGCTCTGTTCCTCTTGTACCTTTCGTACGGACTTGTCGGAAGATTCACAGTCTCTTCATTCAATGTGGAGACGCTTCCTCTTTCATACAGCGTCGAGAGCATTATCCTTCCCGCGGTTGGGAGAAACAGCCTGACTTTTTCGAAAAGGGAGATAAAGAAGAGCCTTGAGAGCCTTCCGTACATTGCGGATGCCGGGGTATCTGAAAAGGGCGGCGTACTCAATATTACAGGAAGTGCAGTGGATAACGGTATTATCATGACTGACGGCAGAGGGTGGTATTTCTATTCGGACGGCATTGCCGCTCTTTCAGAGAAGGATGTTCATGCCCTCTCTTCTTATTACCTCATCCTCAGGGTGGATCCCGCTCTGATGGATAACCTCCTCTCTCTTTCCGCCTCCCGTGATGAGAAGGCCATGATAAGTACTTTGATAGAACTCAAACGTTCATCCGCCTTGATAACAATGGCGGAATATGGCAATAATAAGCCATGTGGATATCCGCTTTCCCTGACTCTGAGACTCGATGCGCTCTCGTCGTATCTTGTTCTTGAAAATATCGCAGATGCGGAGAGAATCGAAGAGGCTCTCGGGATCATAGAAAACGAATATACACAGACTGGAGCATTGAGAATGGGTGAGTGGACGACATACGTCCTCACCGGAAGCAGGCTCATAGAGACGAGGTGACAAGGTGGCTGCAGACAGAACTATTGTAGGATTGGATATAGGGACGGGATCCACACGAGTTGCAGTCGGCTCCGTGAGCAGGGACTCCCAGCTTGTGATAGAGTGCGTTGCGGAGCGCCCTTCAGTCGGCGTCAGGAACGGCTCGATTGTCAATATAGAACAGACGATGAAGGTACTGGGGCAGGTGATCTCCGACGCTGAGGTCCAGGCCGGCACGGAGATAAATTCCGTCATAATAGGACTCGGCGGCGACCATATAAAGGGTATAAAATCGAACGGCGTAGTCGGAATCAACAGCAAGGACCAGGAGATAACGAAGGACGACATCAGACGCTCGATCGATGTCGCGAGAAACATTCAGCTTCCGCAGAACATGGAGATTCTCCATTCCCTCGTCCAGGATTTCTACGTCGATTCGCGCTCGGGCATAAAGGACCCCGTGGACATGCTTGCCCACAGACTCGACACGAAGATCCTCCTTGTGCTCGGCTCCTCCCCGATAATCCAGAACCAGAAGAAGTGTGTACAGAAGGCCGGACTCAACATACAGAAGATAGTCTTCCAGACTCTGGCGGACGCAGAGGTCGTTCTCAGTGCCGAGGAGAAGGACATGGGTGCCGTCGTCATCGACATCGGTGCGGGAACGACGAACTACATAGCATACTCGGCCGGCTCTCCCGTCCATGTCGGGGGTATAAACAGAGGATCGGATCTTGTCACGAGTGACATCTCATACCTCTTTCAGCTTCCCAAGACAGCCGCCGAGACACTCAAGATCACGGACGGTTCTTGTTACAGCCCCGGAGTGGGGAAGGACGAGACAGTCGTCACGCCTTCAATCGGCGGAAAGCCCTCCATAAGGATGCCGAAGAAGGAGTTTGCGAAGGTCATCGAAGCCAGGATGGCCGAGATTCTCCTCATGGTCCAGCAGGATATGCAGACGAACAATGTACAGGGGACCTTCGGAGCCGGCATAATCCTCGTCGGAGGGGGTGCCCTCATGAGCGGAGTGACGGAACTTGCGGCCGAGATCTTCCGTCTTCCTGCACGCATCGGCTTCCCCGAGGCGATAAGCGGACTCGACAGGGCTTACATCGATCCCCGCTACGCTACCGTGCTCGGACTCTTCAAGAGCGAGGCCAGAAGGATGCGCGATACATCCGACGGTTCGTCTCTCAAGGAGAAGCAGGGACTGGGACAGAAGATAAAGGGATTATTCGGAAAATTGTTTTGAGGTAAAGTATGAGCTTTAACTTGTTTGATATTGAAGATACTACTACAGGTGAACAGACGACACCGACCATCATCAAGGTCATCGGTGTCGGAGGCGGCGGAGGCAATGCCGTCAACAGAATGATTGCCAACGGTCTCAAGAAGGTCTCCTTCATAGCGCTGAATACCGACGTGCAGGCTCTGCAGCGTTCGAACGCACAGACGAGAATCGCCATCGGCAAGGAACTCACCGGAGGTCTCGGGGCCGGCGGACAGCCCGAAATCGGGGAGAAGGCCGCACTCGAGAGCAAGGAGGAGATCAAGAAGGAGATCGAGAACAGCGACATGGTCTTCATAACCGCGGGTATGGGAGGCGGAACAGGTACAGGTGCCGCTGCAGTCGTTGCCGAGATTGCGAAGGGATGCAACGCCCTCACAGTCGCAGTCGTCACGACGCCTTTCTCATTCGAAGGAAAGAAGAAGCTCCAGCTTGCGGAGCAGGGAATAGAGAAGCTCAGAAAGAGTGTCGATACACTAATCATAATCCCGAACCAGCACCTTCTGAACGTCGTCGAACAGAACACGCCCATAAAGAAGGCATTCCTTCTTGCCGACTCGGCACTTCTCCAGGCCGTTCAGGGAATAAGCGACCTCATCACGGAGCCGGGTGAAATCAACATCGACTTCGCCGACGTCAAGACAGTCATGAAGGGAAAGGGCGACGCCCTTATCGGACTGGGGTTCGGAGAAGGTACGGACAGGGCTGTGGAGGCTGCAAAGCAGTCCATCAACAACCCGCTTCTCGAGAATGCGTCGATAGAAGGTGCGAAGGCGGTACTCGTCAACATCGCAGGCGGCGACAATCTCACGCTCCAGGAATATCAGGATGTCGTCGAGCTCATCACGAAGAACGTCGACGAGGAGGCCCTCATCACGGCCGGTCAGTCATACAACCCCGCACTGGGTGAGAGAATAAGGGTTACGGTAGTCGCAACGGGATTCGAGCACAGAAGTGTCTCTACAGGTGCAAATGCAACCGACATCTTCGGCACAAAGGCCCAGAAGCAGGACCAGAGCCAGGAGATATCCCCCGAGAAGCCCAGGGAGAGCGAGCGGACACCGCTCCAGCAGGGAGGAAAGGATGCCGGAGTCATCAACATCAACAGATGGACCGACCTCAAGAACCAGCTCTCCTCAAGGCAGGGCGGAAGCAACGACTATACGACGCCCTCCATTCTCAGAATGAGGAACGATGACGACGAGTGATGCTCTTACAAGAACGGAGAAGGATCTCATAGCTTCCTTCTCCGATGCAATCACTTATGTTTTCCGCCTGTCGGAGAAGACGAGAGAGGTTTACACCCATGAGGCCTCTCTCTTTCTTTCATATCTTTCGAGAGAGGGTATCGCACTCGAAGAGTGCGTCCCGCTGACAGTCGAAAACTACATAGCACAGAGAACAGAGGAGGAGAAACTGGACGAAAGGACTGTGAGCAAGATCCTCTCCTCCCTCAGAAGTTTCTTCCGCTTTCTGATGAACGGCCGCATAGTGAATCGCAATCCCGCAAAGGAAGTGAAGAAGCCTAAGGAGGGTGTGCATATTCCACGTACCATCAGCGAAGAGGAGATCGACGAAATCATGGCCTCCTTCACAGACGACGAACTGGGACAGCGCGACTGGGCCCTCTTCGAGCTCATCTACTCCTCGGGAATGAGAATCAGCGAGGCCGTATCGCTGGATGTCTCGTCCTACAACAGGGAGGAGAAGAGCATCCGTGTAATCGGAAAGAGAAACAAGGAGAGGGTGGTCTTCCTCGGCGACATCTCCGTCGGGGCCCTCGACCTCTATCTGGGCGAAGTAAGGCCGAAGCTGATATCGAAAAAGAACCAGAGGGAGAGGGCACTCTTTCTCAACAGAAGGGGAGGAAGGCTTACGAGGCAGGCGGCACACCTGAGGTTCCACTCCGTCACGGACAGACTCGGACTCGACGCCACGATACATACCCTCAGGCATTCCTTTGCGTCCCACATGCTCAAAAGAGGTGCCGACATACGCTCGGTGCAGGAGATGCTGGGTCACAGCGACATAAAGACGACACAGATTTATACCCAGCTCGATACGGCTTCTCTCCTTGCAAATTTCGACAAGTATTCGACTTTGGACGATTTTTTTGACAAAAAGGACAAGTGAACGCGTTATATATAATGTGAGAACACTATCCGAGATAAGAATACATGATTACAAAGGCATAACGGTACATTCACTGGGGTCTCTTCCGGGGGAGAATACCGTCTTCTTCCATTACTCGGCAGGAGGCGGGGAGAAAGAGGCAGGGAGCGTCTACATAAGCGCAGTCGAGGCACTGCTCTCCGGCTACGATATTGCGTACATTCCCCAGCTCTATCTTTCCTCGGCTGTCGAGAAGGCTGCCCTCGATACTCCCTCCGGCTCTCTCTTCTCCTTCCTTCCCAAGGGGATAGCGACTGTCTCCTCGTCGACCCTCAGCCGTGCCCTCGTGACGGGGGGCGGGGTGTTAAGCATAGTCGAGGACGAGTCGTTCTACTCCTTCGAGGCGCTTCTGGGAGTGACATACCTTGCGTCCACCCTTTCGAAGGCTGCGCTGATGTGCCATTTCAGGGGCCGCCGGATCCCTTCCTTCGTCGATAGTTTGCTCGGGGAGGGAAAGAGCATCGCAGTGTTGAAAACCGCATTGAAATCAAGACCTCTCAGGGACCTTGTGAGAGAGGGGGCGGAGTGTGTGGATTCGTTCTCATCGTTTCTCTCATCTCCCCGCTATACGGCGTACCCTTCGGAGAAAGGAAGCTATGGAATAGATTCCGCCCGCTGGGATATAATGAGGATATAGAAGAATGGACAACAGAGAATACATAGAGCTCTATCTTACATACCTCGAGAAGGTGAGGGCGCTCAGTGCACACACAGTCCAGGCCTACGGAGAGGACCTGTCCCGGCTTGAGGAATACTCGGCGTCAATCTCGCTTTCGTTCACGGACTTCTCTCCGGAGGATGCGGGGGAGTTTGTGAGAAAAATCAGGAAGGAGTTCAGCGAGAAGAGCATAGTGCGCAAGCTCACAGCCTGCCGCACCTTCTTCTCATATCTTGTGAAGGATGATTTTATATCCTCCAATCCCTTCGACGGAATATCGCTCAGAGAGACGGCGACGCGTCTTCCAAGTGTCCTTACGGAGGATGAAGTGAAGGAGCTTCTGAGCCTCCCGAGGGAGAACTTCATGGATGAAAGGGATCACATGCTCTTTCTCTTTCTCTACTCGACGGGTGCGAGAATCAGCGAAGCGCTCTCCGTCGATGTCGGGGATATCGAATGGGGGGAGAGACGCATAAGGATAACGGGGAAGGGAGACAAGGAGAGATTCCTCTTTCTCTCCCCGGTCCTCGTAAAGGAAATGAAGGAGGGCTATCTTCCCCTGAGGGAGAGTTACCTCATGGAAAAGGGACGAAGCGGCGGGACTGCCCTCTTCATATCGCAGCGCGGATTGAGGTTGCCTTCTTCCTCCGCTCATATTATCTTTGATACATACAGGGAGAGACTCTCATGGCAGAAGGAGTTCACTCCGCACACCCTCCGTCATACCTTCGCAACCCACTATCTGGACCGCGGAGCCGACATAAGGATGGTGCAGGAGCTTCTCGGGCACGAGAGTATTTCCACAACCCAGATTTATACGCATGTGTCGCGATCCAGACTGAGAAACGTCTACGACTCGACCCACCCGCATGCGGAAGGAAAAAAGAAATGACGGAAATCCGCGGAACGACGATCTGCGCAGTAAGAAAGGGCGGAAAGGTCGCCCTTGCCGGAGACGGCCAGGTCACGATGGGACAGACTGTCTGCCTCAAGGGCAACGCCCGCAAGGTCAGAAGGATATACAACGACAGGATAGTCATCGGCTTTGCAGGAAGCACTGCCGATGCATTCACCTTCTTCGAACTCTTCGAGCAGCAGCTCCAGACATACAACGGGGATCTGACAAGATCCGCCGTGGAGCTTGCGAAGAAGTGGAGACTCGACAAGCAGCTGAGAAACCTCGACGCAATGCTCATCGCAACGGACGGCGAGAAGATCCTCATGATAAGCGGTGTCGGAGACGTCATCGAGCCCGAGGGCGACGTGCTGGCAACAGGAAGCGGCGGAAACTTCGCACAGGCTGCGGCACTGGCATACCTTGACAGCAAAGTCGATCTCTCTGCCGAGGAGATAGCGAGAAAGGCCGTCGGCATCGCTGCCGATATATGCATATTCACCAACCACAACATCATCTGTGAAGTATGCGAAGGAAAGGGAAACAAATGAAATCGATAGAAGTACAGAAACTCGACAATATGACACCCCGGCAGATTGTCTCGTCACTCGACAGATACATAATCGGACAGAACGACGCAAAGAAGACGATAGCGGTTGCGCTCAGGAACAGAGTCAGAAGAAAGAGACTCTCACCCGAGCTAAGGGACGAGGTCAGTCCGAAGAACATCCTCATGATCGGTCCCACGGGCGTGGGTAAGACCGAGATAGCAAGGAGAATTGCAAAGCTTGCCTCCGCACCGTTCGTGAAGGTCGAGGCGACGAAGTATTCGGAAGTGGGATACGTCGGAAAGGACGTGGAGTCGATGGTGAAGGACCTCATGGCCTCGGCTGTTTCGATGGTACGCGACGAGATGGCGAAGAGCCGGGAGAGCGAGATAGAGAGAAAGGTCGAGGACAGACTTCTTGATCTCCTTCTGCCGTCACTGAAGATAAGCCCCGACGACAAGACGGCCTCGGAGACGAGGGAGAAGTTCCGCACAATGCTCAGGGCAGGCACATTCGACGACAAGGAAGTCGAGATGAACGTACAGGCCAAGACCAACGTCAACATAATGGGCGGGGGCAGCATGGAGGACATTTCGGAGGCCATGAACTCCCTCAATGCACTATTTTCAGGAAAGGGCGGATTGCACACGAGGAAGATCACCATCAAGCGTGCCCGCGAGATCATCAGGGAAGAGGAGATGGACAGGGTCATCGACCCTGACAAGGCTGTGGATGAGGCAAAGGAGAGAACCGAGGAGATGGGAATCATCTTCATCGATGAAATCGATAAGGTTGCCTCCCGCGGCACGACAAGCAACACAGATGTCTCGAGGGAGGGCGTGCAGAGGGACATCCTCCCGATAGTCGAAGGAACGAGGGTCACTACGAAGTGGGGTGTCATCGACACGACGAACATCCTCTTCATCGCCGCCGGAGCCTTCAGCATGGCGAAGCCCAGCGATCTCATCCCCGAGCTTCAGGGAAGATTCCCTCTCCATGTGGAGCTTCACGACCTCACAGGTGATGATTTCTACAGAATCCTCACAGAGCCCGACAATGCCATAACGAAGCAGTACAAGGCACTGCTCGAGACGGAGAACGTCAATATCGAATTCGAGGATGCGGCGCTGAGAAAGATTGCAGATATCTCATACACAGTCAACCAGACCAACGACAACATCGGTGCGCGAAGGCTTCATACAGTCATGGAGAAGCTCTTGGAGGAGCTCAGCTTCTCCGCCGACGAGCTCACGGGTCAGACTGTCACTATAACCCCCTCATATGTCGACGAGAGACTTGGCGACATAGTCAAGGACCAGAATCTCTCGAGATACATTCTCTAGGGGAGGACAGATGCAGTACATAACGGTGACGGCCTCATCCTATGAAGAGGCGGTGAAAGAGGCGAAGAAGAAGTACGGGGATGCACTCAGGGTGCACTCCCGCCGTGATTTCACGACCCCCGGCGGTCTCTTCACGAGAAAGCAGAAGAAGTGCGAAATTACATGCTACATCTCTTCCCAGGTGAAGAAGGATGACAGAAAGGAGGACGAAGCCGAGTTCGAGAAGGAGGCGAAGACCCCCGATCCTCTCTCGATATCGTCATCCGAAAGGCTCAATACCGAGATACACCGCGGAACAAGTGCGGGCCTGAGGGAGGCCGAGAGACTTCTGAGCCTCAACTACATCTACGGTCCTCTGAGGGAGCACCTTCTCGAAAATTTCTCCGCCACCGTCGAGGACTGCCCGAGAGTACTCTCGGAGAAGATAATCGAATCGACGAAAATGGACTACGATGCCCAGATACATCCCTCGCGCGTAGTCGTCTTCCTGGGGCCCACAGGGGCCGGAAAGACAACGACACTTGCAAAGGTCGCATATATGTACAAGACGGCGGGAAAGAAGGTAGGGCTCATAACACTCGACTCCTACCGTGTCGGCGCATTCGATCAGATCAAGGCATTCGCCGAAGCACTCGACATCCCCGTAAGCATGGTGGGGAGGGAGGACCAGCTGATCTCCTCACTCGAGAGATTCACATACTACGACCTCATACTCGTCGACACGATGGGACTCTCGAGCAGGGACCTCGAACTCAATCTGCGTCTCAAGGCGATGGGCATGCAGCTCATGAGGATGAACACCACATTCTCGCTCATAGTCTCCGCTTCAATGAAGGAAGAGGACATGATGAGGCACTACGAGAGATACAAGGATGATTTCAAGATCAATTCCATAATCGTCACAAAGCTCGATGAGTCGAGGACGATCGGGAATGCGCTCTCGTTCTCGTACCGCGTGAATCTTCCCATCCTCTTCTTCACTGACGGACAGAAGGTTCCCGAGGACCTCGAGAAGGCATCAACGGATGTCATAGTCCAGAACCTCATAGGCTTCGGACTCGACCAGCGTGCATACCGGGGGCAGCTCTAGAGCCCGAGCTCGCCTTTCAGAGCAGCAACAACACCTTCGTCAGCAACGGAAAGATAGAGGTAGAGAGGGGAGAGCTGAATGCAGTCCTCAGGAGAAAGGTACTCTTCACGACTCAGGAGCACGGTCTTCTCCCTCGTCGAATGGGAGTAGCATATATTCCCAAGCAATTTCCCGCTCACATCACCGTACCATGCGATTATCTCGCCCTTTCTGTTGAGAAGGGCGGCGCTGCCGCTGTATCCGGATCGAGAGAGCACGGAGGTGAGAATCTCCTCGTAGTTGATGTCAATGGTGAGGACGAGGTCCTCGCCGTAGACGGCACTTTCACCAAGAGACGGATAGACTGAGAGATATGAGTTGAACGCCTCCTCGATACCTCCCTCTCCGGTTCTTCCGTTCACGGCCTTCCCTATGACTGCGCTCATCGAAGAGTACGGACTCACCCTCGTCGTTCTTGCCGTCAGTGTGAGAACGGAGGTCAGGGATGAGGAGAGAAGTGCCTTAGCTGCCTCCTCGATAAGATCGTCGGAAACGGGGAAGAATGTGACACCGTCCTCTATCGACGCCGTTACGGAGAGGCTGTCAAGAGACGTGAAACAGCTGATGAAAAATGCACATTCCTGGCTTTTATCACCCGAGAGGAGGAGAAAGCCCTTTCTTGTGGTGTCGAAAGCAAGAAGATTGCCGTGCCTGTCGTAAATCGAACCCCTGACGTTCTTCGTGGAAACTACGGGATCGGAGTATTTTCCGCCTGCTGAGGAGTATAATGATACGAGGCGTATGACGGCTGTGAGGGCGAGAATCACAAACAATAATAAAAGAATAAAAGTGCTGCCCTTGTTGCCTTTGTTTTCCATATTGCTATAATAATTTTCTGTACGAGGTTTTGTCGAGAGATGGGAAGATACGATTATGATGATATGCCCGCAAAGAACAATTCGAGGGGCGGGAAGGGCAACCGCAGAACGGCACTCGCCACAGTCTTCTTCATCCTCGTCGCACTTATCGTCCTCGTAATCTATCTCATAGCCAACCCCCAGGAAAGCGTCGATGTCACGGCAAAGGAGAGAAAGACGACAGCTGTCTCTGTCAAAGAAACAGACGTGGCTGAGAAATCCCGCCTTATAACCCTTGCTCCTGCAGAGGAAACTCCAAAAGCCCAGGAAGAACAGGAGACAACCAGCAATCCGGAAACTCTGTCTTCTGCAGAAGCGGCAGAGGAAAACTACACCCCGGAAGAAACAGCATCAGTGACAACACTTCCGGCTGAAGAAGAGACAGATCTTCATAACGCAGATGAAACCGCCATCGAAGAGGAAGTCATCGTCCACGACAATCCCGTAGAAGAGACTCCTGTCATCGACGAGGAGATTATCATTGAAGAAGAAGCAGTCTCAACTGAAGAAAAACCAGTAGAAGATGAAACTCCCGTCATTGAAGAGGAAATTGTCGTCGAGGAGATAACCCCCGGCGAAGAGACCCCCTTAACTGAGGAAGTGACAGAAACAGAAGACGAGACTCCCGTCGTCGAAGAGGAGATCATCGTCGAGGAGATAACCCCTGAAGAAGACACACCTTCAACTGAAGAAGTAACAATAGAAGAAGAGGAAACACCCGTCGTCGAAGAGGAGATCATCGTCGAGGAGATAACTCCCGGAGAAGACACACCTTCAACTGAAGAAGTTACAATAGAAGAAGACGAAACTCCTGTCATAGAAGAGGAGATAATCATCGATGAGATAACTCCCTTAGAAGAGACAACATCTGCTAAGGAAGTGAC
This sequence comes from Lachnospiraceae bacterium, assembly GCA_963610485.1. Lineage (GTDB taxonomy): Bacteria > Spirochaetota > Spirochaetia > Sphaerochaetales > Sphaerochaetaceae > Ornithospirochaeta. The sequence continues at coordinate 1,033 of CAVDOI010000020.1, read as the reverse complement.
AGTCATAGAAGACGAAACTCCTGCCGTCGAAGAAGTTTCTCAGAGAGAGGAACCGATATCGGCAGTAACGGCAGAAGAGACTGAGGAGGTACCGGCTCCTGCTGCAAAGGAAAATATCCTGAAAGCGGTTGATCCCCAGTCCGTAGTTCCGGGGGGAACTGCATACTTCGAGGACGGTGTTCTTGTCATAAAGGGAAAGAACGGCAGTGCCGTCAAGGCCGTCAGTGCGGGAACCGTAACGAAGACCGGACGCGATAACGGCCTCAAATACGTCGTCGTGACAGATGATGACGGCGTCGCGATAAGATACACGGGATTCGAAAGGGTACTCGTGAAGCTCGAGAGCAGGGTGAAAAACTCCGCTCTTCTCGGCTCGATAGGTTCAAGCACCTCATCTACAATAAGGCTTTCGGTCGAAAACGACGTCTGATGTCAAAACGGTTGGAAAGTGCCGGTTCTCGATGTGATTTACTCCGGTATGAAACCGATTCACATCCGATGAAGAAGGCAGGGATTGACAGCTCTGCCTCTTCTTTTTTCTGATTCATTCCGGGCCATGCGGAACGGGAGAAGAAGTATCAAATACGATGTGAATTCAGTTCGGAATAACCGTACCTTATTTAATAAAAAACCGATAAATTATTGTTGACAGGATCTTTCGGCGGGGGCTAAGCTGTAAGTATAAGGAAGGGTTTTGTATGAAAAAACTAACATTTTTATTTTTAATCGTCATTATGGTTTTTGCATTCGTTTCGTGTAGCCCTGATGCATCTTCCGCTGCTGACTCAAATCTTCTTCCTGGAGAAGTAATTCCCCCGGGTGAGAGTGAAAGGATAGCTGCGTCTGATGAAGATATCGCAAAAATCGATGCTGTCTTAGACTTAGAAAATAAGAACACTTCTACGACTAATAAACTTGTTTTTGATTTCGGTGATAATGGGAAAATCAATATCACTTTGGAAAATATCTCGGAAGGAGAACTTAAAGCTGTTGTTAACGGACAGATCAAAATTGATGGTGTCGTATATAAAGC
>CAVDOI010000019.1:0-24998 GCA_963610485.1 Lachnospiraceae bacterium | reverse complement strand
AATTATTTAATGGAAGTGTATCGGGATTGTCATGCCGCCGTCCATATATCTGACACCGATTGACAATAATAATAAGACCAGTGACAAAAACGACGGTATAACCCGGCTTGTCTGCCGTCTTTTCTCTGAATCCACTCTGTTGTCTTCAAGGCAGTCAGTGTGTTTCTCCATTCCTCATGTTCCTGTTGTGTGCTTGATGTGTCTCCTATTCGGTCCGGCTGTCATCAGTGGGCGGAACTGACTCCGGTCTCTTCGTTGAAAAAGCATGCTCCCGGGATTACAAGTGTGACGGCCTCTTTCTTTTTCTGTGGTTTCAGAGAAAGAAATGTGGTGAACAAAGGGGACAAATACCTGTACCATGATAATAGACAAAGGAGCGACGGTAAAAGCATGAAGAAAGTTGTCCTGATTCCGGATTCATTCAAGGGGACGATGTCCTCGGCTGAGATTTGTTCAATCATGAAGAAGGCAGTGCTTAAGCATTATCCCGAGTGCGAGGTAATCCCCATCCCCGTCGCAGACGGAGGGGAAGGCTCCGTCGATGCCTTCCTCGAGGCTCTCGGGGGCCTGAAGGTATATAAGGAAGTGACGGGCCCCTACTTCGGGGAGAAGGTCCGGGGTTACTATGCCGTCCTTCCCGATAACACGGCTGTCATCGAGATGGCCGCCGCGGCATCTCTCCCGATGGTCGGGGAGAGGAAGGATCCTTCACGTACGACTACATACGGTGTCGGGGAACTCATCCTCAATGCACTTTCATACGACGTGAAGAGAATCATCGTGGGGCTGGGAGGAAGTGCGACGAACGATGCCGCATGCGGGCTGGCATCCGCCCTCGGAGTCTCCTTCTACGACGAGGACGGCAATAAGTTCATTCCTGTCGGAGCAACTCTCGACAGGGTATCCCGGATAGATACTTCCACTGCTGACAGAAGACTGAGAGACATTCCGGTTATCACCATGTGTGATATAGACAACCCGTTCTACGGGGAGGAAGGCGCCGCTGTGGTCTACGGACCGCAGAAGGGAGCCGATGAGAAGATGGTAAGGGAACTCGACGAAAAGATGAGAAAACTTGCGTCCGTCATCATGAGAGACTGCGGCGTTGATGTTGAGACCATCCCCGGCTCCGGTGCTGCCGGAGGAATGGGCGGCGGTATGGCGGCATTCTTCTACTCGAGACTTCAGATGGGAATCGAGACGGTACTTGATACCGTGCACTTCTCCTCTCTTATCGAAGGAGCAGACTATGTATATACAGGTGAAGGGAGGATTGACGGACAGTCCCTCAGGGGGAAGGTCGTCATAGGAGTAGCACGGGAGGCGAAGAAGAAAAACATCCCCGTCGTCGCCTTCGTCGGTGATATCGCGGACGATATCGAAAGCGCGTATGAAGAAGGCGTATCGGCAGTCTTCTCCATCAACAGAGTCGCCCTGCCCTACAAAGAGCAGAGACCGAGAGCGAAGAGCGACCTCTTTCTCACACTGGACAATCTCCTCAGATACGGAAAGACTCTGGAGTATAGTCTCCCCTTTCTGCCTTGTCCCGGACAGTGACTGATGTTGTCAGAAAAACTCACAGGGACCTGTGACTGTTCGTCAGACGGGTGATGAACGCCGGGCTCAGAGCTTCTCGATTATGCACTCGTGCTTCTTTGTCTTCTTATCGTAGTTGATACCGACGAGGAGGATGTTGTCCGTGTACTCCTTTATCGAGTCGGGATACTTCTTCTCCTTTATCTGGTCGATGGCGCTCTCGGCATCCTTATTCCATTTGAGTTCGACGACGAGCGCCGGCCTTTCTTCGCGGCATTCAGGTTTGGGGATGTAGACGAAGTCGGCAAATCCCTTACCGGACGGCAGCTCACGGACAGGATTGAAGTATGCATCCATAGTTGCCAGATACGCAATTGTCAGTATACCCGCGAGAGAGTTCTCGTCATTGTACTTTATCCCGGAAGCATATTTGTCATGGACCTTCTCAATCTGAGCGGCAACAGCCTTCTCATCAAGGCGGATCGTTGCATCGATGAGGCTCTCTGACTCACCGATCCATTCTATAAGCTTGTTCCATTTCTTCTTTCTTACGGCCCTTACCATCACCCCTCTGATTTCCTCATTCGGTATGAAGGCCGTCTTCTTTTTCTCGTTATATGCCAGATACCCCAGGTGTATAAGATATGTCATGACATCGTCTTTGGATTCAAAAGAGATATCGTTTTGGAAATCGCCTGTGTCGACAGGAACATCTGCTCCGGATACCAGCTCGATTATGGCTTCTTTAAGTCCGTCGTAGTTCATGTTGATAAGCGGTACAACAAGATCATAGTTTGCGGTGTCTGACCAGTAACTCTTGAATTTCCCGCTGAGCATCACGCTTACTACAGCTCTCGGGTTGTAGATATGCCGTCCGTCCAGAAGATAGCCGTCATACCATCTTTTTACTTCTTCATAATCGACATCATATCTTTTTGAAAGAGCCCTGACTTCTTCTTCAGTGAATCCGACATATTCTGCAAATGGTCCTGCGTCAAGGATAGTATACTCATCGAAGTTATTGAGTGCCGACTGTGTCTTCTGTCGCTTGATTGGAAGAATTCCAGTCATGTACGCAAGGGCTATATATTTATCAGGCTCATAGCCTTTAAAAAGTCCTCTCAGAAACGCGATATATTCATCCTGTACCTTCTGATTATTCGCATCATCGCGGATCAGAACATCCCATTCGTCGATGATGACAACAAACCGATTACCTGTCCTGACATTGACACTTGCTAATGCATTGGCCAGAGATTTTTCTCCCCTTTTTACATACTCCGGATAATATTCTCTCAGTTCTTCGATAATTGTTTTTTTGATTAATGGAACAGTTTTTTCCGGTTTTCCTGCAAGTTCTGTAAATCCCTGCACATCAAAATAAATAACATCGAATTTATTAAGGTTCTTCTCCCAGTCCGGAGATGATGCTACCTCGAGGGAAGAGAACATTTTTTTTGAATCGGCACCTTTTGAGTAATAAGAAGAGAGCATTTTGGCAGCCATCGATTTGCCGAAGCGTCGGGGACGGCTGTTGCATATGAATCTCTGTTCTGTGCAGAGCAGTCTGTTTGTGTGGTTTATGAAGCCGCTCTTATCTACATAGATTTCCGAATTCACTGCTATCTTGAAAACTGAATTATCAGGATTAACGAAACGCCCCATAACGCAAACTCTCCTTATCTGATGTCCTTTTCGTCCTCACCGGCTACTATCGAGAGGAAGGCTCTTCTTTGTCCTCAACTCTTTTTACTGACTCCATTTTACATCAATATCTGATAATTATGTAGAAGTTTCACCTTATTTGTGTGTACAGGAATGAAGGCGATATTGTTTCACGCTTCTCCGGAGACAGTCTTCGACGTTGTCTCTTCCGGTTAGCCCTTCCTAATCTTTTCCTTACGCACTGGACTTTTACATCCATTTTTGTTACTTTACCTGTCGAGGGAGTAGGAGCGCCTGGCGAACAAGTCAACATACTGGATTATTCCTGGCTTGTTGTAATTCCGAGACTCACGCTGTTAAGGTGTGAGGACAGTCTTTCCCTTTTCAGCTGACATTTTATTACAGGACAGAAAGAGGAAATTCATGGACTGGGGACTTTTAACTGCAAACAGCATACTGCTGGGTATCGGCCTTGCCGTTGACGCTTTCAGCGTTTCCATCGCAAATGCGATAGCAGAACCCGGGATGGGGAGGAGCAAGAAAGCATACATCGCACTGACATACGCACTGTTCCAGATAGCAATGCCGCTTATCGGGTGGATATGCGTCCATACGATAAGTGAATACTTCACTGCCTTCCAGAAATGCATTCCCTATATCGCACTTGTTCTCCTTTCATATATAGGAATCAAGATGCTGGTGGAAGCTAAGAAGGGAGGAGACGATGAGGAGATACACTATGTAACATTCACTTTCGGAACTCTCATGATCCAGGGCATTGCAACAAGCATCGACGCACTCTCCGTCGGCTTCGCCATCGCTGATTACTCCACTGCCGAGGCTGTCGTGAGCTCGGTCATTATCGGCATCGTCACATTCTTCATATGCACATGCGGGCTGTGGCTGGGTAAGAAGGCCGGAGAGAAGCTGAAGAGCAAGGCCACCCTCTTCGGAGGCATTGTCCTCATACTCATCGGTATCGAGATATTCGTCAAAGATCTCTTCTTCTGAGAAACGTGAGACCGGAAATCCGGTTTTCTTTTCATTCCCCTGTCGGTTGAAGGCAGGGGCTTCATTTTATATTTTGACGATATCTGATGAAGACGGCCTCTCCGTTCCTTTATGAAACAAGAACCGGGATTTTTCCCGTTTCGGAAATTATCCTGATTTCTTCCGACTTTTTTCCCATTTCGGAAACTTTTCCGATTTTCTTCGACTTTTTCCCGGAACAGGAAATAAGTTGGATTTGTTGTTTCCTTTGTTTCTATGACAAGAGGAGGCCGGATTTCTCCGGCCCCTTGTCTTTGTTTTCCTCTGCTTCAGGCAGTTTCCTCTCTTTCGGCCTCCCTCAGTCTCTTTGCCCTCTGTATCGAGTCCCTGATAATGGGCGATGCCGTCTGGACAAGGATGACGATTATGAGCACGAGGCCCTGGAATGTGTCCTGGATGTCGACTGAAAGCGACGGGATGGAGACGATGATGAAGTTGATGGTCGTGTATGAAAGAGCGCCGAAGAAGACTCCCAGGAGATTTCCCCTTCCGCCCGCCATCGATATGCCGCCGAGGACGATCGCCGCTATGGCGTACATTTCGTAGCTCTGTCCCGAGGATGCCGGAGTCACGTTGCCGAGCTTGCATGCCTGGAGAATCGACGCCACCCCCACCATGAGGCCGGTGATGACGAATACGCTGACCTTGACGAACGTCGTGTTGATTCCCGAGAGGTGTGCACTCTTCTCGTTCGACCCCACTGCATAGACGCTCTTTCCGTACTTGGTCTTTCTCGTGATTACGATGAAAAGGGCGACCATCAGGATGAAGACGAATGTGATGTACGGTATCGAGAAGGATCCGATCTGGAGCTTTCCCGTTCCGAACTGCATTCTGAGGAAGTTGTATCTGCTGTTGGTTCTGAGCATCGCGAACTGGCTCGATGTCGATCCCGATATCGAGGAATCGACGGCCCTGACGACGCTGAGTGTCAGCGAGCGGTAGATGAGCATCGTACCAAGGGTTGCTATGAAGGGCGGCATCTTCGCCATTCCCACGAGTATGCCGTTTATGAGGCCGCATATGCATCCTGTGACGAGGGCTGTGAGTATCATGACGGCAATCGAGTTCGTGATGTTGAATGCGACGATAGTCGCACTCGTCGTGAGGACGAGGGCCGAGCCGATCGAGAGGTCGATCTGCCCCGTGATTATGATCAGGGCCATGCCAAGTGCCATCGTGCCGACGATACATGTGTTCTGGGAGCTCAGGATTGCCGCGATATGGCTCCACTTGAATGTGTTGCCGTTGATGGTCAGCGTTATGGCATAGACGATCATGATCAGGAGCATGATGAATATGAATGTGTAGTGTGACCAGATTTTCGTTATTGTGTTCTTTATTTTAATTCCGTCCATTTTCCTTACCTTCCCATTGCGCCTGTGGAATAAGCCATGACTATCTCTTCATTGACTTCACTGTGCTCGAGTATCTTCACGATTTCACCTTCGTAGAAGACGCAGCAACGGTCCGCAGTCTTCTGTATCTCGGGTACCTCGAGGGTGTTGATGATGACTGTCTTCCCCTCTTTCGCGAACTCGAGTATCAGGCGGTATATCTCGCTCTTGGCTCCGACGTCGACGCCCTGTGTCGGGTTGTCGAAGAGAAGAATCTCGGCGCCGGTGTTGAGCCAGCGTGCGAAGAATACCTTCTGCTGGTTGCCGCCCGAGAGCGACGAGATGTTGTCGCTGTAATCCCCCGCCTTTATATTGAGCATCCTCTTCTGTCCGAGGTATCTCTCCTCGTCGCCCTTGAAATCTATGAACTGATGCCTTTTCGACACCACATGCTCCGCCGTGACGAAATTCTCCATGATCGAGAGGGATGGGATTACGGAGTTCTCCTTCCTGTTTGCGGGAAGCATGGAGACCTTCTCCTTCATGAAACGCCGTATGCCGCCGCGGATCTTTTTTCCGTTGACTTCGATGAAGCCGCCTTCGATGGGGATGACGCCGAAGAGAGCCTCGATGAGCTCCCCCGCTCCGCTTCCCGCAAGTCCCGTGAATGCGAGGATTTCCCCCTTCCGTACCCTGAATGATATGTTCCGGAAGCCCGGACCGCGGAGGTTGTGCACATAGAGCACATCCTCTCCCAGGGGCCTGGGCTCATAGTAGTCGGTATCCTGATAGTTCGAGCCGACCATGTCGGAGGCGACGGCCCGCGCATTCGTATCCTTTATATTGCCGCAGGATACGAACGAACCGTTTCTGAGAACCGTGTATCTGTCGGCTATCTGGAACACCTCGGGCATCTTGTGGGATATGAATATGAAGCTCTTGCCCTTTGCCTTGAGGTTTCTCAATATTCCGAAAAGGTGTTCGACTTCGTCTCTCGAGAGCGCAGTCGTGGGCTCGTCGAGTATGAGAAGCCTTGCGTCGGCGTATAAGGCCTTGCATATCTCGAGAAGCTGCTTCTCGCTTGTCTTGAGAGTGCTCACCATCGCTCCGGGGTCCATCGTGACGCCGAGGGACGAGAAGAGCTCGTTCGTCTTTCTGACCTGCTCCTTTCCGTTGATGAAACCGAATCTATCTGTAATCTCCCTCCTGAGGAAGATATTGTCTGCTACTGTAAGATCGTTGATTACGTTGAGCTCCTGATGGACGAATGCAATGCCGGCCTTCTCCATCTCCTTGATTGTCGGGGCGACGTAATCCCTTCCGAGGAATCTTATCCTTCCCTCGTCGGCTGTAACGACGCCCGTGAGGATGTTCATCAGCGTCGACTTTCCGGCGCCGTTCTCACCCAGAAGGGCGTGGACCTCTCCCTCTTCCACGTCGAAGTGTACGTCAGAGAGCGCCTTCGAGCCGCCGAAGGCCTTTGTTATATGTGTCATCTCAAGAATCTTGTTCATGAGGTCTCCTTGAAAAAATGAGACGGATGGGGGCTCCCCACCCGTCCCGGAGTAACTTAATGGCCGAGGAAGCCTTCGTACTCGTTGACGTTCTGTCTGTCAACGATCCATACGGGTTCTGTGTCGACATCGCCGTTCTTGTAGGACCAGTTGCCGCTCAGGTAGTCAAGCATCTTGTCGATACAGCTCTTCATCATTGACGGGCTGAAGTAGACGCTCATCATGTTGTCGAAGTACTTATCTGCGACAGCTGTCTGAGTCGAGGATCCGTTCATGACGTTGTAGAGTTCCTGCATACCGCCGATAGCCGAGATAGCAATGTTGAGGCTCTCGAGCTTCTTCTTTGTACTGTCGCTGAGTGCCGAACCCTCGAGGAGGTTGAGCATGCCGAATGTCATCTCGTCATCCATTGAATAGATGTAGAGGGAGCCCTGTGCCTTTCCTGCGATTTCCTCGAGCTTCTGCTCAAGATAAGCATAAGCACCGTCGGCAGACCAGTTGCAGACTACGGAGTATGTGTTGAATACTGCATCCAGCTGTGCATCCGTCCAGATTTCAGTTGTGTGGAAGCTCTTTCCGAGTGCCTTGTCCGAATAATCGAGTTCGCCCTTCAGGAACTGTCTGAAGCCTTCCTCCCTGTACTTGCATACGGTACCGTTGTCGCCGTAGAGAACGACCACAGTGTCGCCCGGCTTCATGCCGTTCTGCTGGAGCCAGTATGCAATACCTGCGCCGCACTGCCAGTTGTTTCCCGAGTAGTTGAGGATTGCATAGTCCATCGTCGATTCGATGAATCTGTCGAACGAGATGAACGGAATTCCTGCTGCATAGAGAGCTTCCTGTCCTGCTGCCGCACTGTCTTCGAGAGCGAACATGACAACGCCGACAGCATCGTCGTTTGCGACGATCGTGTTGCAGTGGTCGACCTGCTCCTCACCCGAGGATGCAGCCATGTAGACTGCCGTATACTTTCCGGCCTTCGTGATCTCCTCGCACTTCTGCTGTGCATAGGAGCCTGCCTGTGCCGTCCAGCCGTGGTCGGGGGTTGGTCCGAGAACGTAGATCTTCGTCTTTGCCTGAGACTTTGTTTCACCTGCGCCCTGTGCAAAGAGCGTTACCGAAACAAGAAGTACGAGTGCAATTACCAATACTTTTTTCATAGTTTTTTTCTCCTTTTTTATTTACACGCCTCAGCGAGGCTGTATGTTACCTTACCTTCTCCTCTCTTCCGCTCTCCGCACTCCTCTGGCAGGCGAAGACCGCCTTCATGGAGCCGATGATGTCTTCTGCGTCGAGTATGGAGGGCCTCTTTTCAAGCACAGCACCCACGAATTCGTCGATGACGCCGCTCGAGGCCATCTGCTCGTCGCTGTTCTGCTGGATGCGGTCGAGTGCGAGCTTCTCCTCCCTGCCGTCGCGGTAGTTGATGATCAGGGAATACTCTGGGTCGCTGTAGAGCCTGAGGACACCGTTTTCGCAGAAGATGTTCGTCTGGTTGAACTCGGTGCCGTAGCATGTCCAGCTTGTCGTGACAGTTCCGAACACTCCGTTTCTGAATGTGAAGATTTCGACGGAGTTGTCGTCGACTTCAATCGGACTTCCGTCCTCGAATGTCTTGTCGATGGTGCACATTCTGGAATATGCCCTGTCATACTCATCTCCGACAAGATATTTGATGAGGTCCGTCTTGTGAATACCGAGGTCAGCCATCGAGCCCATTGCTGCGGCGCTCTTCCTGAAGAACCATGTGTTCTTACTCTTGTCTATGCTCCATGTCTCGGGGCCGCCGTGGCAGAACATGGTCTGGAAAGTGAGGACCCTGCCCATCGCACCGGAAGAGATAAGCTCCTTTGCCTTTCTGTGGGCGGGTGTCAGTCTCTGATTCTGTCCGATCATCAGCCTCTTACCGCACCTCTTGCCTGTTTCTATCATCTTCTCGCATTCATCTATCGTGATTCCCATCGGCTTCTCGCAGAGAACGTGCTTGCCGCTCTCGAGAGCACGGATGGTGGTCTCTGCATGGAAGGCGTTGGCGACGCAGACGGATACGGCGTCGATGGTTATGTCGGCAAGTATATCGTCAAGCGTTCTGTAGACCTTTCCGCCATACAGCCGGGAAAGACTCTCTGCTCTCTCCGGAAAATTGTCATAAAGAGCTGCTATCTCGACATTGCTGTTTCTGCTGTATTCATATGCGTGGCGCTGCCTGGCGATACTTCCGCATCCTATAATTCCTACTCTCATATCCGCCTCCCCCTAGATAACATAGTTCTCCATGTACTTCTTCGTGATTCTGATGGAATCGAGAATCTTCACTCTCGTTCCCTCGAACGCCTTATCCTCGATTTCGACAACCGCATGTCCCTCGTACCCTATATCTGTAAGAGCGCCGACAAAAGAAGCCCAGTCGACGTCGCCGTAGGGCGGAAGCTTGGGTGACATGTACTCCAGCGGGTATGCCATGACGCCCACCCTCTTCAGCTTCTCCGGATAGAGCTTTATATCCTTGAAGTGGACATGGAAGATCCTGTCTCTGAAGTCGTAGACGGCCTTCACGTAGTCAAGCTGCTGCCAGATGAAGTGCGACGGGTCGAAGTTGATTCCGAGCCTTTCTGAGCCCAGAGTGTCGAATACCTTCTCCCAGTTCTCCGGGGACGTGAATATGTTCTGTCCTCCCGGCCACTGGTCGGGGCCGAAGAGCATCGGACAGTTCTCGATGGCGATCTTCACGTCCTCCTTCTCAGCCAGATCCAGAAGCGGAGTCCAGACCTTCTTCACAAGAGAAAGGTTGTCATCAACGGTTTTCGTCTGGTCTCTGCCGATGAATGTGGTGACCATTCCCACTCCGAGCTTCTTCGACGCTTTGATGAGAGCCTCGATGTGCCTTACTGCAGCTTCAGCCTTTTCACTGTTGCTGTCGAGGGGATTGGGATAATAGCCGAGGGAGCTTATCTCGATATGTCTCGCCGCCGCGTAGGATACGATGCTCTCGGCATAATCGTCGTCGGAGAGGACCCTCTCGGCATCTATGTGGCTGACGCCGGCATAACGGCGCTCGGCCTTACCTTTGGGCCAGCACGCCACTTCCACCGACTTGAAATTCATGCCGGAGGCAATATCTATGACCTCTTCATATGTCCAGGAATCAAGAATAGCGCTCAACAGTCCGAGTTTCATGTAACACCACCTTTATGAAACAGGATGAAATAATCCAATCCCTCTCTTTTGTTTTCTTTATTGTTTTAACAGATTTCCGAAGCTGTCAAGGATTATTTTTGGTAAATTATCTTCTTGTTTTTTAATAAATTACCGAAAAACGGCATAATGCGGACTCATTTTCCGCCTTGTTTCAGCTTCTTTCTGAAATATCATGAAAGTTTCAGAAATAATTTGACACCGGTTATTCTCCGCGTTATTCTCGGGATATGAAGAGAGCAAAACTTCCGGTAAACAGAATCGCAGAAGTCACAGGGCTTTCACCTGCGACTGTGTCGCGCGTGATAAACCACCCCGAAATCGTCAACGACGAGACAAAGGAGAAAGTCGAGAAGGCCATCAGGGAGGCCGGCTACGATATGGACGCTCTGACAAAGCGTCAGGCCGACAGCAACAAACGCATAATCGTCGTCGCACTGCCGTCGATCGACAACCCCTTCTACAACAGTGTCGTCAAAGGCATAAAGACAAGCGCGCACAACCACAACTATGAGGTTCTGATCTATATGGGGAACATAACGCAGTCGACTGTCGGGCAGTTCTTCGATGTTCTCAAGATGTCGTCGGCACGGGGCGTCATCTCGATATCACGCAAGCTCGACACGGAAGTGGCGGACAGGATAGACGGCGAGCTGCCGTTCGTCCAGTGCTGCGAGTACAACGCCCTCAGCAGGGCGACTTATGTCTCCATCAACGACTACGCCTCTGCAAAGACCGCGACCGAGTACATCCTTAATATGAACTACCGCCGCGTGGCATTCATCAACGGTCCCCTGTCATTCAACTATGCAATAGAGAGACAGAAAGGCTTTGAGTCCGCCCTCCAGGAAAGAGGCATCATCATCCCCAACAACTGGAAGATATCGGTACCGGAGGTTTCGTATTCTCTGGGATACTCGGCAGCTTCGCAGCTTCTCGGAAGCAAGGAGAGGCCCGATGCCATCTTCTGCGCAGCCGACGTTTTCGCAATCTCGGTCATCAAGGCCGCAAAGCGCTACTCGCTGCGTGTTCCGGAGGACCTCGGGGTCGTCGGATTCGACAACATCGAAGTCGTCTCCGTCATCAACCCCGGCATTACCACGATAAACCAGCCGTCCTACCAGCTAGGCTTCACGGCAGGAGAGACTCTCTTTGAAAAGATAGTCGATCCCCGGGGCCGCCCCCGCTCGATTCTCCTCGACACCGAACTCATCGCACGTGACTCGATTGTTCCATTTGTGAACGAGAAGCTGTAAATGAAAGCCGGAAACCGGGAGTCGTGTGTAAATGACATCCCAAAATTCCTCTTATGAGACCTTCCGATTCCGGGACCGCCCGGGATAAAGGAATTATCTTGAAGAATGGACACTTCTGAGCACATTTTATCTTGAAGGATGGACGTTTTTAGCCTAAAATTATCTTGAAGGATGGACATAACGATGATATTCAAACGAAAAGCAGCGACACAGCTTAAAGAATGGAAGGAAAAGTACAAAGGCAGATACAGTGCTCTTCTCGATGGTCCGAGGCGTGTGGGAAAATCTACAATTGCCGAACAGTTTGCATTGAATGAATACAAAAGTTACATCAAAGTTGATTTTGCCAATATTACGGATGAACTGCTGCATGTCTTCGCTTCAATTTCAGATCTTGATAAGTTTTTCTTCCAGCTGCAGGCGATTACCGGCATTACCTTATATGACAGGGAGTCTGTCATCATATTCGACGAAATCCAGCTCCAGCCGAAAGTACGCCAGGCCATAAAATACCTGGTCAAAGACGGAAGATATGACTATATAGAAACAGGCTCTCTTCTTTCCATAAAAAAGAATGCTGCGGGCATTGTGATTCCTTCTGAAGAGTACAGAATACCGGTCTGTCCGATGGACTATGAAGAATTTCTCTGGGCCGCAGGAAAGAAAAGCTATCCGATTCTGAGGGAGATCTTCACTTCAGGAAAACCCGTAGGACAGGCTGTGAACAGGTCCCTCATGTACGACTATCGCATATATATGACAGTGGGAGGAATGCCACAGGCAGTTGATGCCTATGTCGAGAAGTTGCCGATGAGGGAAATCGATACAGTCAAGAGGATGATCATTGATTTATATGAGCAGGATTTTTACAAAATAGATCCTTCCGGAAGAGTTTCAATGATGTACAACTCGATTCCCTCCCAGCTGGCCAGGAATTCAAAAAGATACTCTGTCGGATTTGCCATAAACAAAAAAGCCAGAACATCGGATTATGAATTATTATCTGATCTCATAGCTTCAAGGACTGTATTACCCTGCTTTAACTGCCTTGATCCTTCAGTTTCATTTTCTCAGGGAAAGGATCTGGAGACTTTCAAGCTTTATCTTTCAGACACAGGGCTTTTTGTGACACTGCTGCTTAAAGCTGAAAAAGAAACCGACACGGCTCTGTACTCGAAGATCATGTCAGACAAGCTTCCGGCAAACCTGGGATACTTATATGAAAATGCCGTTGCCCAGGCTCTTTGTGCAAGCGGCAGGGATCTGTACTACATGACATGGCCGAAAGAGAACAGCACACATGCCTATGAAACAGACTTCCTTATAAGAGCGGGGACAAAGGTGGTCCCGATTGAAGTGAAAAGCTCCCGGACAGAAAACCACCAGTCAATCGATGCTTTCATTTCGAAATATCATTCAGTGGTTTCCAGTCCATATATCATGAGTCAGAAAGACCTGGGAAAAGACGGAGAGATCAGGCTCCGCCCATTTTATCTGAGCTCATTTGTGTTTGAAGAGTAGCATCCTCATCTTCACAGCATACGGGTGGATGAAAGCCTGTTTTTCCTTGTTCTGAATAACTCCCCGGAGCTTCCCGGCAGCTCCCGGGAAAATGCTATGGGCGGAACGGGCTCTGATGAGAGCCCGAGGTGTCCCCTTCCGGGACTTTACTTCCTTGCCGTTTTCTGCAACAATACTTCTGCAGCAGATACTAGGCAATGGATGCCTCCCAACCCCGCCAGGACAGGAATGTAGCAACGGTCAGAGGATTTTTCATGTGACCTAACCTATTTGCTGCTTTTTTTGTTCTCCCTCACAAGTGACTGCATACGTCTCACGCTCTCCCTGTCAGCTCCGGCTGCTGTGTAGCGTGTCCTCTCGTAGAGTTCCGTAACACTACTGTTGATAGACGCATCTCTTCCGATTTCCCCTGTCGTCATTGTCCTGAGCTTTCCCCTGTCGTCCTCTCTCGAGAGAACAAGGCCTCTGTAGAGACGTCTGATCCTTCCTTCCGGAGTAAAGTAGCCGGGCCTCGTTTCCTTCTCCTTCTCCTCCCTGACTTCGACTATGTCGCTCTCCGTTATCGTCTCGTCGGAAGTGAGCCTGCTTCTTCTCTTCCGCCCGCTGTTTACGGCGCTGAAGAGCCGGTAGAACAGGGCGACGACAGATAGTATTACGCCCGCTCCGACGAGGGCAAGGAACAGGTACAGCAGCAGTGTTCCGAGCGGAGTGAAGTCAATTGTGTCAGCCTTCTTCGAAAGCCGTATCTCCTTCCTTCTGGCAGGAGTTTTCTCCTCTTCCTTCTCTCTCTCCTTATCCTCTCCGAAGGTGTATTCGATGCCCGTCTCCGCCCTCTCCTTCGTAAGGAGCTTCACTGTCACCGGAATAAGAATACAGAGTGCGAGATAGACGGCGATGAAGAGGATGATGACTCTTCTGTTCGCCCTTATTATGCCGTCCCTGTTGACCCGGCACTCCCTGCTCATCACCTCCTTCCTCACCCCCTCCATGTTCTTCTCGAGCATGTACTCGAGTATGAATGTGAGAACGAGAAGTGTAACGGCACTTATCATCACGCTGCTTGAAAGAATCTGGCTGAGGATATAGGCTGCAAGAAGCGGAACAATGTCCCAGATATGGGCTTTAGTCATCATCGTACGCCCCTCTATATGCGGGCAGAATACGAACACGAACGAAAAGACGGTGAGCATTATCATCCAGCTCGGTCTCATCACCTCCCCCGGAACAAGAAGCGATAAAAGTATGAGGACAAGTGCCACGGCACTGCGGATAATCTTGTTATCCGTCTTCTCGGATACGATCTTGACAGTGAGCATCGGAACGAGGGAGAGGAAACTGAAGACGAAGGCATGCACGTACGTCACAGGGAATGCGAGATTGAACGAGAACATGAGGGCAAGGGCCATGATTGAAGGATTGAGAAGCCCTGTGAAATAGAGAGCTCTGCTGTAGGGAATGCGGGTATTCTTCATAGCGCACCTCCGGCTTCGATGATCCTCGTTCCCTCTGCCTGCATTTCCGATTCGATGCATATGATGGCGTCGAAGAGTTCACACCCTTCTCCCTCCTCCGGTGTTCTCGTTATGAGAAGGAGCGTAGTGTTGTCTGTCTCGAAGAGGGAAAGAAGCTCCCCGGGAGTCTCGGGCGTGACCGCCGTAATCTTTATGAGAGCCAGGGCTTCGTCTATCGTATTGACGTGCGCTCTGCCGCTTCCGCTTCCCGAAATAATGCGTGTTCCGTCACGCGACGAGCGCGCGTTTGTTATTACCGAAGTGTTGATTCCCCTTCTGAGAAAGCGTTCGGCTATGGTTGCGGCGTATGAGATCAGAGCCTCCTTTTCGTCCTCCGTTCCCTTTCTCAGGTCGAGGACGATGGCAGCGCCTTCGTCTGTCGTCCAGTCATGTTCGTTGACCTTCAGCTCCCCCGTCTTCGCCGAAGCCTTCCAGTTGACGGCGCGGAGGCTGTCGTGTGTCATGTAATCCCTGATGCCCCTGAGCTCGAAGGGATCCTCGTTCTTCCGCCTCTTCGAAAGAATTGTGCCCAATAGCTCGCGGTACGCGAGGTCGAAGGAACGGGTATCTGTGCGACGGGGGAATACGAAGAACGACGAGAGGGAATGGAAGGTGCTCTCATACTCCGTCGAGAGGAAGATGTCGTGTCCCGCAGCTTCGATAGAGCTTATCGTATAGAAGCCGCGCCTCAGGCCCTCTATCGTATAACGTCTCTCCTTTATCTTCCTTCCCCCGATACCACCCTTTATCGTCACCTCCCTCCGTCCGCCGTCATCGGAGAGGGGCGAATAGGACCTGAGGAGTGTGTACTTTATGAAAATGACATGTATCGGGATGATCGATCTGTTCTCAACCCTCTCGACAACCGTGTTGCCGTCCCCCTCCAGGGTTCTCTCGTCAGCAAACGAGACGGACACGGAGAGTCTTTTCTTCCAGAGCCTGTAGTAGAGCCGTCTCTGGAGTAAAAAGAGGATCAGGGCAAGCAGGAGAAAGAAGAAAACAAGCAACTTCTATTTCTCCCACTTCTCTGAAGGAACAGTTACCGTTGACAGGATACGTGAGACAACTCTCTCCCCCTCCCTCCTTTCCAGGATTGAATGGGAAGCTATCATACGGTGCGAGAGAATTGCGGGCGCAACGGCCTTGACGTCGTCTGGCGTCACATAGTCCCTGCCTTCTATGAATGCGTAAGACATGCTTCCCCTGAGGAGGGCGAGCGTCCCTCTGGTACTGACACCGCTTATTTTACTGTCCTTTCTCGTCTCGTCGATTATCGAGGCGATGTATCTGATGATGTCCTTATGGACGAAGACCTCCCCCGCAGCCTTCTTCATCTCCAGAAGCTCATCCTTCGTCATCACGCTTTCGAGCTTCTCCAGGGGAGACGAGGATATGAAGCGCTCGAGTATCCTCATTTCCTCCTCCTTATCGGCAAAGCCGAGGGAGAGCATCATGAAGAACCTGTCAAGCTGTGCCTCCGGCAGCGGGTATGTGCCCGCTGTTTCTATGGGGTTCTGCGTTGCGATGACGAAGAAGGGCTCGTCGAGTCTTCTCGTGACTCCGTCAACGGTGACCTGCCTCTCCTCCATGGCCTCGAGGAGGCTTGACTGCGTGCGTGCCGTCGTTCTGTTGATTTCGTCGACGAGGAGTACGGACGTGAATACAGGGCCCTTTCTGAAGATGAAGTCCCCTTCCTTCTGACTGAAGTAGTTTATTCCCGTTACGTCGCTCGGCAGAAGATCCGCCGTCGCCTGTATTCTGGCAAAAGGAACATCGAGGCTCTTTGCAAGGCTCTTAGCAAGCATCGTCTTTCCCGTTCCCGGAAGATCCTCGAGCAGCACATGTCCATTCGACAGCAGTGCTGTCAGAATGAGCTTTATCCTGTCATCCTTACCGACGATGACACTCGAGATGTTTTCAAGAATACTCTTTATCTTTTCATCAGCATATTTTCTTTCCATGGCAAGAGGATAACATATTTCAAAAGAAGTTCAGCCCTTTTTTGAGAATTCACCGTCGTAATCTGATTCCGTCACTTCTCCAGAACAGATTCACAGGAGAATTTCCATGTATGTACGCAATATCTTCTGAACAGAGAACAGCTTTGCATACTCCATCAATTTTCCAAGATCCTTGTCGCTTCTGGCTACATACGATTTGAGAACAGTGGTGAACGTCTGGATTTCAATCGAACTCCGGCTCCTGATCAGATCGCAGATTGTCCTTTCCATATCATAGATGGGAATCTCATTTCCGAATGTGTCAATTACGTATGTCTTGCCGACATCAAGCAGCTCCTTCTTAACAGAGTAGACCTTGCAGTCTCCTTCTGCGTTTATGCGGTGCGGGTTATAGCCGGAATATACCGTCATGGTATAAGAGAGAGGCTCTCTGTCGGTCAATCCATGATAGTAGAATGCCTCGTCATGGGAGAAAACAGCTTTCGGGCATCGCCTGTGAATAACATAAAGTCTGTCCACCCAGGCATCGGATGGAGCATATTCTCCGGGTGCCACTTTCAGATACTCCTTCTCTTTGAGATACTTGTAGAACAGGTATTTCGATATTCCGTTCTTCTCCGCATCCTCAAGGGAAATCAGTTCAAATGTATCGAGTACAGCCGTCTTGTCCTTCATTTTACCTCTCGTGCATATATCATCACCTAAATATGCACAAAAGTCAAACGCAGATTGAAAAAGAAAAAGAATGTTCGAAAAGACCTTCGTACAACTTTTTCCGTTGACAGCAGGAGGATAGTAATCCACCCTTGAATCTGGAGAGGGAAATGAAAAAAGCATCTGCATTCTTGTTACTTCTGTTTGTCGCTTTATGCATTCTCAATGCGGTACCTGCATCATCTTGCATCGTGATGGAAGACGGAACCCTGGTATATGTCGAGAGAGAATTCCTCGAAGGGGAAGTTGAAATACCTGAAGAGGTCGACGGCGTCAGAATCACAAAAATAGGAAACGAGGTTTTCGCATGGTCGGGTCTGACCGGAATCGTTATTCCGGAAGGTGTTACAGAAATTGGAGAAGAAGCTTTCTCCTGCTGTATGAATCTGAAGTCCGTTACACTGCCCGAGAGCATGGAGAAGATCGGAGATTACGCTTTCTACTACTGTCCGGCTCTTATTTCCATCAATCTTCCCGAAAGTATGACTTCGATCGGAGATGGAGCCTTCACTTTATGCTTTGAACTTCCATCGATACATATCGGAAGCAATATCTCACATATAGGGCGGGCAGCATTCTTCGGATGTTCAGCCCTCCAGTCTCTATCCATTCCGGAGATATTTGATCCTGCTGGCGGAATATACTCCGGCTGGCCGTTCCTGACTGAGATCAACCTCCGGGAGGGAACAAGGATAATCACCGAATACGCATTCGCCAACTGCGGGTTGACGTCTGTTGCAATCCCCTCCTCCGTCACAGATATAGAGGCATATGCATTCATGGAAACGGCACTGACCGGGATAACGCTTCCGGAAGGGGTGAAGAGAATAGGAGAAGGTGCCTTCTCCAACTGCATAGCATTGAAACGCGTTATCATCCCAGAATCCGTCACTCAGATCGGCGAGGCTGTTTTCAGTGGCTCGGAAAGTCTTGAATACATCTCCTATTCCGGTACTGTCAGCAATTGGAGGAAGATGAACCCCGACGACAGCTGGCATGCCGGCTCGTCAGTTAAGAAGGTGGTGTGCAGAGACGGTCTTCTGGTTTATTCACAGAACACAGACAGCTTTGAGTCTGTTGCTCTTTCAGATATATACACCGTGGAGAGCGACGGAACCATCTCCTCTGTCAACAGTGATTACCTTATCGGAGACATAACAATCCCGGAAAAGATAAACGGGATAAAAATCAGAAAAATCGGAGACAAGGCTTTCAGATACTGCAGAGAAATCATCTCGATCGTCATCCCCGGAGGTATTACAGAAATAGGAATGTATGCATTCTACGGCTGCTGCAATCTCATATCAATCGATATTCCGGAAAGCGTAACGGAAATCGGGAGCTCTGCCTTTGGTGATTGCGGAAACCTGAGAAAAATCGAGATGCCCGACGGAATGGAAATCATCAGAGATGGTACTTTCTCCGGATGCGGGAGTCTGGAATCTTTGGATATTCCTGATGGTGTGACGGAAATCGAGGAGTATGCTTTTTCAGGTTGTTCGAATCTGCGAGCAATCACTCTGCCGGAAGGGATAACCGCAATCAACTATTATGCTTTCGGAGGGTGCGAGAATCTGACATCCATCGTAATTCCGGACGGAGTCACAGCCATCTATGCCTGCGCTTTCACCAAATGCCGTAAGCTGGAAACAATCACTCTTCCGGAGAGTGTAAAGATCATAGGAGAGGCAACTTTCCGGTACTGCGAAAACCTGAAGTCGATCATCGTCCCCGAGGGCGTGACAGAAATACAGAGGGAAGCTTTCTACTGCTGTTACAATCTCAAGTCCGTCACCCTTCCGGAGAGTATCGAGATAATCGAAAAACATGCCTTCTTCAACTGCACAAGCCTTGAGTCGATTCACCTTTCCGATCGGATCTGGTCAATCGAAAGGGAAGCATTCTCCGGATGCACGAGTCTGAACGAACTGACAATACCGGAAGGTATGACAACAATCGAGATTATGACATTCATGAGTTGTTCAAATGTCAGAAAAGTGAATCTGCCGGAAGGTCTGGAGAAAATATCGGAGAGGGCTTTCCAGTACTGCAGAAACCTTACCGAAGTAACAATCCCCGACGGAGTAAGCACAATTGAGCCTTGTGCTTTCAAGGAATGCTCGGAATTGAGACGAATCCGACTCCCCTCTTCTCTCAGAGAAATCAGCATAGATCTTTTCTCTCAATGCGGGAAACTCGAAGAGGTGATAATCCCCGACGGCGTCAGGATGATCAGGAGTAATGCTTTCTATTACTGTAAAAACTTGTCGTCTCTTACGATTCCGGAGAGTGTGACATACCTCTCGGAGACACTTTTCATCGGCTGCGACAATCTGTTTGAAATCAACTACCTGTCTACCGTTGAGAATTGGAAGAAAATCGGAAAAAACTCCATGTGGGATACTTATTCATCCATCAAGCGTGTAATCTGCACAGACGGCATAATAGCCCTGTGACGGATTCTGATAAAAAGTCCTTTTTCCTGTTGCAAAAGTCCGGGAATGAGTCTATCTTGTTTCAAATTCCTACCTTCAAAGTAGGATATGGAGGAAAACATGAGCAGAATTTACACCAGTGCATCTGAACTTGTCGGAAAGACTCCTCTCTATGAAGTTGCCACCATCGAAAGGAAACACGCCCTCAAGGCAAGGGTTCTTGTCAAACTCGAGTATCTCAATCTTACAGGATCCGTCAAGGACAGGATTGCAAAGAAGATGATCGACGACGCCGAAAAAAGCGGGAAGCTCAGGAAAGGATCCGTCATCATCGAGCCCACAAGCGGCAACACAGGCATCGGGCTTGCGGCTGTCGGCACAAGCAGGGGCTACAGGGTAATCATAGTAATGCCGGAGACGATGAGCGAGGAAAGAAGACTACTCATGAAGGCATATGGTGCAGAGCTCGTACTCACGGAAGGAAAGAAGGGCATGAAGGGTGCAATCGAAAAGGCGGATGAACTTGCCTCCTCAATTCCCGGCGCCTTCATTCCCGGACAGTTCGTCAATCCGTCCAACCCCGAGGCCCACTACGAGACTACAGGACCCGAAATCTGGCAGGACAGTGACGGCACTGTCGATATCTTCATCGCAGGGATCGGAACGGGCGGCACCATCAGCGGAACAGGACGCTATCTTAAGGAAAAGAACCCCGATATCAGGATAATCGGTATCGAACCGGCTACATCCCCCGTTCTCACCGAAGGCCGTTCGGGCTCCCACGGCATCCAGGGAATCGGAGCAGGCTTCGTTCCCGATACTCTCGACAGGTCCGTCTACTCATCCGTTGTCACGGCTACAGTTGAAGAGTCCTATGAGTGGGCAAGAGAGATGGGAAGAAGCGAGGGAATACTTGTCGGCATAAGCAGCGGAGCAGCACTTGCAACGGCAGTCAAGGAAGCCGGGAAGGAAGAGAACAGGGGAAAGACGATCGTCGCCATCCTCCCCGACGGCGGAGACAGATATCTTTCGACCACGCTCTATAAAGAAATATGATGGTATCTACAAAGGGACGCTATGCGCTGAGGTTCCTCATCGCACTCTCGAAGAGAGAGGGGAAGTTCTCCTCTCTCTCCTTGATAGCAGAAGAGGAGGAAATCAGCGTCAAATATCTCGAGAAGATTGCCAGCATCCTGATAAAGAACGGCATCATCGAGGCACAGCGCGGAAAGGACGGAGGCTACAGACTCATCTGCGACGCCTCCACACTCCGTGTAAGTGACATACTCTCCCTCACAGAAGAGAGCCTCGCTCCCGTTGAGTGCCTCTGTGAAGAGAGCGCCGATTGCAGACGACGCCCCATGTGTCCCACACGGCCCATGTGGGAGGCGCTCTACAGGAAGACGATGGAGTTTTTCTCCTCCGTCACACTCTCCGACCTTGCATCCGGCACATATGATTTTTGATTCTCTCATAGCCGTCCGCCCTCTTTGATGCTATTATGTCAACATGGCATACGAAGTAACCGCAACGAGAAAGAGGCCGCAGGATTTCGACAAGCTTGTAGGGCAGGAATTTGTAGTATCGACACTGGAGAACGCATTAAAGGAAAACCGCATAGCCCATGCGTATCTCTTCGCCGGCCCCAGAGGCGTCGGAAAGACAAGCTCTGCGCGTCTTCTTGCAAAGGCCCTCAACTGCCAGTCGGGCATGAGCGCACATCCCTGCGGGGAGTGCTCGTCGTGCAGGGAGATTGCCACAGGCACATCTCTCGACGTCATAGAAATCGACGGCGCATCAAACACATCGGTCAACGATATAAGGAAGATAAAGGAAGAGGTTCTCTTCCCTCCGCAGTCCTCAAGATTCAAGATCTACATCATCGACGAAGTCCATATGCTCAGCACATCGGCCTTCAACGCTCTTCTCAAGACTATCGAGGAACCGCCGGAGTACATCATCTTCATCTTTGCAACTACAGAAATCCAGAAGGTTCCGGCGACTATCAAATCACGCTGCCAGGTCTTCCGCTTCCAGCTGATCCCCCAGGAGAAGATAGAGGAGTGTCTCAAGGAAGCCGCAGCCGAGATGAATATCGAAGCGGACGAGGACGCCCTCTTCTGGATAAGCAAGGAGGCAACGGGGAGCATGAGGGATGCGTACACCCTCTTCGATCAGGTTGCATCCTTCTCCGGAGACCACATCACACTCCAGAAGATCAGGGAAAGGCTCAATCTTGCAGGATTTTCGAAGATAGCCGAACTCGTTTCAGCCTCGCTTTTCTCGAAGCCAGGAGATGCCATCGAAGGTCTTTCCTCTCTTCTTGAAAGCGGAGTATCCACCGAGCAGATAACAAAGGACGGCGCAGATTTCTTCCGCTCCCTCCTTTTATACAAGAACGGAATCAGGAGAGCCTCGCTCCTCGGCGTCGAAGAATCCGATATCCCGCAGGATATCGTATCCCTTCTTTCGAAGGAACAGATGGAGGCGGGACTGAGAGCATTCATGAATCTCTACAGAGATCTCAGATACACGCTCTCCCCGCGCTTCGAACTCGAGCTTCTCTTCTCCCGTCTCTCCTCTCTTCCCTACCTTGTCACAAACGAGTCCCTTGTGAAAAAGATGGAGGACATGAAGAAAGGCATTACCGAGGGAGAGGTAGTCGTTAAAAAAAAATCAGAGAGGATAATTGAGACTGCAGCTGTTTTGCCGCCATCATCTTCTTTCCCCGCGCCTGAAGCAGATTCTCCTTCTCCCGCACCTTGTGTGAACGACATGAAGCCGGAGGAGGAGGAAACACGCCCCCTTCCCCTCCAGTATACGGAGGAGGAAAGTGTGAACGAACTTGATGAGGAAACCCTCCCGGCAAGAATCGAGGAGGAGATCGAGAGCTCGCTGCGTCCCGTCATCTCCCATCACATCCTGGGAGCGAAGACGAGAGAGCAGGGAGACTTCCTCGTCTTCACGGTCGAAAGCCAGATTGCACGCGACATGCTCGGAAACTATAAAAAGGAAATCGAAAAGGCTGCATTCAACGTCCTCGGCACAAAGCCGCAGATTCGAATCGAATACATCCCGGCAGAAGGAGAGAAAGCATCGGAGAAGATTCTCGCTCTCCAGTCGATTCTCGGAGGAAAGATCCATATCGACAGAGACGGAATCGAGATGAAGAAGGAGTCCGTGGAGCAAAAAGCGGAGGAGGAAAAGGCCGAAACGCTATCGTCCGAAGCGGAGGACAACCTTACACTCCCTGACAATCCCGACGAGGAGGATGACGAGGAATGAACAGTCTCGACGAGCTTATAAGGCTCTTGAAGAAACTTCCCGGCATGGGAGACAAATCTGCCACAAGATTGGCCTATCATCTCATAAAAACAGATAATTCATATAACGAAAAGCTCGGAGAAGCGATTGTTAGTATCCAGAACAAAATACATCCATGCCCTGTCTGCGGCTGTTATACGGAGGGCGACAGCTGCTCTTTCTGCGACAGTGACAAGACGGACAGAACGCTTCTCTGCATAGTAGAGGACCCGCAGGATGTCGTCACACTTTCATCCATCGGAGTGTACAACGGTCTCTATCATGTTCTCGGCGGAGCCATAAACCCCATCGAAGGAATAGGGCCGGGGTCTCTCAGATTCAGGGAACTTCTTGAAAGGGTGAAGAACGGCTCGTTCAAGGAGATCATCATTGCGACAAACCCCACCGAAGAGGGAGATACCACCGCCCTCTACATAAGAAACATCCTTGCGCCTTTTGATCTCACCTTCTCCCGTCTTGCCTCCGGTATCCCGATCGGAGGGGACCTCGGCTACGTCGACAAGACAACGCTAACACGGTCCATGAGAGGCCGTATCAAGCTCTGAAAGAGCACGGTTTATAAAAAGCATCCCGAGCCCGAGCAAGAAGAGCATCAATGCAGGGAAGACTACTGTGTGCGGGTAGGTAAGCGCAGTGCTCCGCCCCTCGGATAAAAGCCTTCCGAGAGTCGGAACTGACACATCGAGACCGAGTCCCAGAAAAGATATCGATGATTCCGTTATGACGGCGGAGATGAGAGTCGACGAAAACTCCTCCCTGATTACATAAACAAGCGACGGGATTATGTGACGCTTATATATCTTTACCTCCCCTATTCCGAGGCTTCTCTCCGCAACTATGTAATCCTCTCCGTCGATGGAATCGAGAAGAGGAACAAAGAGAAGCGTCATAGACGACGCCGCTGAAAGCGAGAGTGTGAATATGAGGCGGATTGTGCCGTTTCCGGGGAAGGAGAGAAGAAAGAGAGCAAGAACAATCGACGGCAGCGTCTTCAATGCTTTCACAAGAGAATGCACCACAGGGCCCAGAACAGGGACGTTTTTTATAATAAAAACGAGGATTAAAGCCGCCGCCAGTCCGATAAGCGAACTTGTGACACTGATTGCAAGTGATACAAGAAGACCGTACGAACACCTCCCGAGGAGATCGCGCCCAAGGCTGTCGCAGCCGAAGAGATGTGATGTCGACGGAGATGAAAGATACTGACTCATGTCCATCTCTCCCTTCGATGCTGTCAGAAGAGAAAAAACGATGAGGATGATGAGTATGACAATACCCGCCCTAAGCTTTGCCATTTTCCCTCTCCCCCCTTCTGTCGACCAGCGAAGTCAGTATCTGTGAAATGAAAAGAACAAGAGAAATCACAAGGACCATTATCATCACGAGAACGAAACTCTGTGAGTAATCTCTCCTCGAGGCACTCCTTACAAGAGCCCTCCCCATTCCGGGAAGGGCAAAGACTGTCTCGACAACAGTTGCTGAGGCGAAGAACGAGACAATGCTCTGCGCACTCGTCGTGATTATGACGCCCATTGACGGCTTGAGGGCGGCCTTCACTACAAGGCTCTTCTCCTTCATTCCCTTCGCGCGGGCATAGTTTACAAACGGCTTTGTCATATTGTTATCGATCGTCTCCCGGAATACGCGGAGCATGAAAGCCGTGTTCATAAGAGAGAGCGCAAGAGACGGAAGAATAAGCGACCTCAGATGCGCTATATATCCCGTCTCCATACCGGCGTACCCCGCAACCGGAAATATACGGAGTACAGACGAGAATATGATTATGAGTATGATTGACGACAGAAATGAAGGAAGAAGAAAGAAGAGTGCAGAAAAAAGTGCAAGAAAAAGTGCAGAAAAACCCTTCTTTCTGACAGCCCTCATACTAAGCCACAGCGAGAACGGGAAGGACAGAAAGAGGGCATAGAAGGCCAGCGACAGGGACACCGGAAGCGATTTTCCTACTATGTCCCTTATGC
>CAVDOI010000018.1:0-25017 GCA_963610485.1 Lachnospiraceae bacterium | reverse complement strand
AGAGTTCAGGACATCGTTTGAGGGGATGATTCTTTAGAAGAATCGAGCTTGTTTTCTCTGTTTTACGGGTCCTGCGGAAGCTTTCTGAAATGCTGATTCTTTTTTCACACACCGGCCCCGGGAAGGGTTAAACTGTGCTCATGATCAACTACACGGCAATCGATAAGGGAGAGAAAGCGAAGGCCTGCCTCGAGGAGGCACTCGCTGCATTGAACTCGGCATCGAACTGGGGGATTATAGACATCTTCGGGGGCGGGATGTTCACGACGTTCGTCAAACACAGCAAGATCGACAGGGCAAGGGATTATATCTACCAGAGCCGGGAGTACCTCTGGGAATTCAAGAGGGAGCTCAGCGGAGGAGAGTACATCAATATCGACATAGGGTCGTTTCTGACATTCGCAGACTTCTTCTGGGACGGACTCTTTGCCGACATTCTCGTACAGTCGAGAATCAACGACGCAAAGCGGCAGGTATCATCCGTAATCGCCGATCTCGACAGGGTACTCTCACGCCTGAGGCTCGTCTAGAGGATATATTCTGCCCGTGATGCGATATCACATCCTTTGAAGTATTCATCCTCGAGGGGAATCCATTTCGATATGAACATATCGAGCTTCCCGGGAGATCGGAGGGAGAGCCGTCTTATCTGTTCGCCTCTGTCGATTGAAAGGAGAAAGGACGCATCCCAGTACCGTGGGAACTCCGGATGGAGGGCGTAGCTGCCCTCAACTATGACCGGGCCGTCTCCGGGAATGAAAACCTCCCCGTCATATGAGAGCGTCCTGCATGAGAAACGGCGGTACGAAAAACTCTTTCCCGCTGTAAGAGGGGCTATAACCTCATCGATGAATCTCTCGTAGTGTATGTTCCCGCCTTTCTCGCTGAAGCGGTCGGGAGTTCTAAGCTCGGGCGGAAGGAAGAAATCATCCATCGCTATGCGGGAGAACGTCATCCTGTGTGAAAGGTCGTCAACAAGGGTGGTCTTACCCGAGGCACATGGGCCGTCGACTGCGATGACATACCTTCCGCCGTCATTTCTTATACGGGACAGAACAAAATCAACTCTTTCACTGCGGCCGCTTATCATCAGAAAACTCCGACAGAAATCATATCAGATAACGAGTTTAAGAAAAAGCATGAGTTTTTCTATGGAAAAAACAGCTTTTCAGAAATACACTATGTGTAATTATGAAAAAAGAGACTGGACTACCAAAACTTGTCATGCACAAGTTCATCACTATCTTCTATCTTCCGATAACAATCGCTTTCTACTTCTATGTCGCGGTCGGCAATATCTACGATATAGGGAGACTGACATTCACGACGATGGAAGGTTACATCAACGCATTCATCCTGATGTTCCCCTTCGTCACCGTGGTTCTCTTCACCGTCTCCCTTGTGGGATTATTGGGACTGACGCACTTCGGCCGCAGGGCAATTCTCTTCTCCACGACGTTCCGTATCCTGATGATGCTCATCATCATCTTCGGTGAAATGACATACGGAAAGCTGGGTATGGCTGTACTCTATGCCGCCGCATGTGTAATCAACATCCTTGTCTATGCGTATTACCGCAGGCGCGAACTCTACTTCGTGGTGGACGGCCAGAGCCTGAGCGATGCCTACGTCATGCAGAGAAGAAGCACGATGCCCTCTCCCGTAAAGAGAACGGATCCTGCCCCCGAAGTGAAGAATGCTGGGACTGATGAAGAACCTCAGGAGGAGGAGAAAGAGAGCGAACCTGTTGCTGAGACAGACGAAAAGAAAGAAGAATCTTCTGAAGACGCTGAAGAAAAGGCCGATGAGGAGAGCGTCATCGCAGTAAGCGACGCCGGGACGGAGTACTCCTCGACGGACGTTCTCAAGAAGTGCAAGTTCATCTACGCGCCCGATAGAAACAGAAGCGTAAACCTCACTTCGGCCGTACTCGACATTCTGAAGGGAAAAACGGTTGCAGCCCTCACAGTCGAGAATACATCCGATAAGGAATACTCCGAGTCCGACTGGGTCTTCATGAAGGACATCCACTACACATCGAAGACTCCTATCGGAAAGGGAGAGACGACAGTCAGGGTCGAGATCAGCCAGCCTGTGGACAGGCTTTCAATAGTACTTGAAGAAGTCAGATAAAGCGTATTCCATATATGGAGCGGGACACAGCAATGTGTCCCCTTCTTTTTTCAGAGCACGCTCTGGGGATCGACGTCTATCTCAAGGTGGACGGAATACGGGACCTTATACTCAGATATGAGCTTTCTCGTAAATACCAGAAGCTCTCCGATTCTCGTGCACCTCAGAAGCACATGATAGCGCCACTGCTGCGCCATTTTCTCGATCAGGCAGGGAGAGGCGGAGAATATCTCGATATCCTCATGGCCGCCGGAGAGCGAGACGGCAAGCTTTTCAAGCTTTTCAGCACTCTCCTTCGCCTTATCCTCGCTGCGGCTCCGGAGTGTGAGATTGACAAGCCTCGAATATGGGGGAAAGCCCGTCTCGCGTCTCTCGGAGAGCTCCGCGTCATAGAACTCCTCCACCCTGTTCAGCGCCACTTTCGATATCGCGGGAGCGCTGCTCTGCCTTGTCTGTATGATCACGAGGCCGTCATCCCTGTATCTTCCAGCTCTTCCCGCCACCTGATACAAGAGGTCGAATGTCCTTTCTCCCGCCCTGAAGTCGGGAAGTGCAAGGGAGCTGTCGGCGTTGAGCACTCCGACAAGCGAGACAAGGGGAAAGTTCAGCCCCTTGGCTATCATCTGTGTTCCGAGAAGGATGTCTATCCTGCCCTCCCTGAAATCCTCGAGTACCGCCTGGACCTTTGTCTTGTCACCGTTTACAGAATCGGTGTCGAGCCTCTCGATCCTCTTCGAGGGAAAGAGCTGCCTCACCTCCTCCTCGGCCATCTCGGTACCGAAGCCCGAGGGCATGAGGTCCCGGCTCCTGCATTCGGGACATGTCTTCACAAGTCCCGTCGAATAGCCGCATGTGTGGCAGACGAGCCTGCGTCCCGTCTTGTGGTATGTAAGCGAGACAGAGCAGTTCGGGCACTCGATGACGTGGCCGCAGGAAGCACAGACGTAGCCGTACGAGAATCCCCTTCTGTTGAGAAAGAGGATGACGCCTTTTCTGTTGTCGAGGGCCTTTCTGATCTCGCTCTCGAGGACGGGGCTTATAAATCTCGTCTCACCTGTCATGTTGACGACGCTGACACGCGGAAACCTTCCCTCTCCGATACGGTTACGCATGACTATGGCCGTAAGCTTCTGCTCCCTCATGAGCCTCCATGCTTCGAGGGAGGGAGTTGCGGAACCCATTATGAGTTCGGCCCCGCACTTCTGCGCCCTGTACTGTGCAACCTGACGTGCATGATAGCGTGGAGAGGATCCGGATTTGTACGCCCCCTCATGCTCTTCGTCGATTATTATGAGCCCGAGGTTGGTGAAAGGGGCGAAGACGGAGCTCCTCGCTCCTATTACCATGTCGACCTCGCCGTTTTCTATCCTCAGCCATTCCTTGAGCCTCTGCGACGGCGTCAGGGCGGAGTGCAGGACGGCTACACGGCCGCCGAACCGGGAGTAGACCTCGCCGCTTAACTGGTGTGTGAGCGTTATCTCGGGAACGAGGTATAAAACCTGCTTCCCTTCCGCGATTATATCCTCGGCGCGCCTGAGGTAAACCTCGCTCTTACCCGAGCCCGTTATCCCGAATATGTAGTAGATACTATTCTTCCCGCTTCTGAGCTTTTCAAGTGCCGCCGTCTGCTCATCTGTGAGGTGCCCGACTCTCGAGAATGTAGATATCGTATTGAATGGCGAGTACTCGCTCTCCCGCCTTCCCGAGGGAATCATCGACGAGAGGTTCACTCCCGTCGGGGAGAGATACATCTCGTTCATCCACTCGGCCGTTTCGAGAAGGTCACGGGTGAAGACCGCAGTCTTGTCGACAATGCGTTTCACGGCCTTTATCTCGTAGCCGGTCTCTTCTACCGCGTCCGTCTCCTTCACGACGAAGCCCGTCTTCTCGCTTCTCCCGAAAGGTACGACGACCCGCTTACCGAAGACGCACTCCTCTTCCATCTTTTCCGGAACGGAATAGGTGAAGCTCATGTTGAACGGAACCGGGAGTATTACTTCAACCCACTTCACGCCGTTCCTCTCCCGCTTCTGATTTCATCCCTGATGTATTTTAGATCCTCCCAGATCTTCGCTCTGAGTCCTCTGTCTCTCACAAGGTCGGAGGGCGTGTATGTACAGAACGCCGGAATGCCGTTTATACGGTATGTGTGGAGTCTCAATGTGTCGAGCGGTAATGGACGCCTCAGCATATACTGTGCCGTCTCCTCCCCAAGGAGGACGATGGAGTGCGGTTCAATCCGCTTCATCTCATCTCTGAGGTAGTCCCTGCATATATCTGCTGTCTCCTTCGTGAATTTCTGCACCGGACACTTTATGAGAGCCGAAAGCGATGCGCTCTTTACCTCGTATCCGATGGCTGAGATCCACTTCGTAAAGTAGGAATAGGACCCGGAGGACAGAAGTGTATCTCCTTCCGGATAGGGAAGGACAAAGAGGAATTCGGGATTCTTCTGGATCACCGGCTCGGCATATATGCGCCGCGAGTAGCAGGCGTCACACCTGTGGCATGACGATATGTCGTCGGCACCCCCGTCGTCCGCGGGACGGGCGGTTACTGTGTAGGCGTATCTTCCGTGCTCCTCCATGAGGGCATCTCCCTCGATGGAAGAAACAGCTTCATCCATAAGCGATAAAAAACATTCTTTAGTGAGATTCCCGTCCATTTTCTTCTTCCTCGAACCAGCTGTACTCGTTCTCGTCATAGCTTATGGCTGCAAGATACAGCCCCCCTGCAGGATATGTCTTCCCGGCCTTCGATCTGTCTCTGCTCTCAAGGCGCTCTCTAAAGCTCTCCGGACTCTCTCCCGAGAGTGCACAGCCGACCATCGTCCCGACCATGCTCCTTACCTGATGATAGAGAAATGCGTTGCCGGCGACCCTGTATTTCAGATATTCCATTCCCCAGCCGTCTCTCTCCTCACTCCACTCGGAGACATAGATGTCTCTCACCTTAGAGGGACATATGTCTCTCGCCGAGCAGAAGGTCGTGAAGTCGTGTGTTCCTCTGAGGATCTCTGCATAGGCGTTGAGAAGTGTGATGGAGGGAAGACTCCTGACTCCCGCAACATGTCCCTCGTCAAAGGGAAGCATGTTCTTCCAGGGCTTTATGAAGTACCAGTACTCCCTTGCCATTGCGGTAAAGCGTGAATGAAAGACACCTTTGCTCTCCTCGGACGAGAGAATCCTCACAGACGATGGAAGGCGGGAGTTGAGAATGACGGCCCACTTCGAGGCGTCGATTGACGAGGAGGTATCGAAATGGGCAACCTGTCCCAGGGCATGAACGCCAGCATCCGTGCGCCCCGAACCGAAGACCTGTGTCTTCTCCCCGAGAACAGCGCTGACCTCCCTCGAAAGCACCTCCTGCACGGAAAGTGCGTCATCCTGCTCCTGCCAGCCGTGGAAGAACGAGCCGTCGTAGCTTACGATGAGCTTTATCCTCTTCTTGTCGGAGGGCATTTCTACAGATGGTCTCTTCCAGTCTTTCCTACTCATTCTCTATTACAACAAATGCCACGGAGTAATCCCCGTCGTGGGAGAGCGAGAGCTTCGTTCCCAAGACTGGTACGCCCTTTACACAGATGTACGGGGCACCCTTGCCGTCTTCCCTTATCTCGATATCGGACGGGGAAAGAGCGCCGAAGCCGGTCCCCAGCGCCTTGACGTAGGCTTCCTTTGCAGCGAACCGGGACGAGAGATACTCCCCCCTCTTCGCCCTCTTTCCGGCCTCACTGATTTCATAGGGAGTGAAGATCTTCTTCTCCACCCCCTCCTTCATATCTTCATAGCGGGAAATCAAAGCGATGTCAGTTCCGATTCCTGTAATCACTCTGCATTCTTCTCCTCGAAGAGAATGCGCACCGTCATGGGAGAGGACGATATGCTGAGACCGCT
Organism: Lachnospiraceae bacterium; assembly: GCA_963610485.1. Taxonomy (GTDB): domain Bacteria; phylum Spirochaetota; class Spirochaetia; order Sphaerochaetales; family Sphaerochaetaceae; genus Ornithospirochaeta. Next base: position 18,988 of record CAVDOI010000018.1, on the reverse strand, counting down.
CGATGAGAAGATATCCCTGTCATACTCGAGATAGACGGAGCGTCGCGCTATTCCGGGCGCTGCGACGTCAGAGAAGTCGACAGACGCCGTTATGAGAGACGGATCCACAAGATATATGACGCTGTCGGCGCCGGTGATTATGACATCGATTGAATCGGGCACCAAAGATACTGCCTCATACGGGCTGTTCTCGTCGAATGTGACTGTAATCGGAATCGTGACGGTTCTGTCCGTTGCGTTTAGAAACCTTATCGAGATGACGAGGGCGAGAGCGCAGATGAAGGAGATTATCTTGACGACCCAGTTGCCGAATACGGCGGAGGTGAACTTATTCTGTGACTGCACTGCCTTCATCCTCCTTTGTCTCTATCTTTATATCCTGCGGAACGACATCCCTGCCGCTGAGGAGCATTAAAAGCATCTCCTTCACGACTGCGGTGTCGAGATTGTAGTAGATGTTCGCATTGTATGCCAGTGATATGGCACCCGTCTCCTCGCTGACGATGAGGATGACGGCGTCGGACTCTTCGCTCAGTCCCAGGGCCGCACGGTGTCTGGTGCCGAAGGTGTCCTTGATCGAGGTCTGCTTCGAAAGCGGAAGATAGCATGCCGCGTATGTGCACTTTCCTCCCTGGATTACGCATGCTCCGTCATGGAGGGGGGTATCGTGATCGAAGATGGTAAGTATGAGGTTTGCCGACAGGTCTGCGTTTATCTTCGTTCCCGACTCATAGATGTTCTTCAGGTCCGTATGACGCGGGAATATTATGAGTGCGCCGCGCTTCTTCTGCACAAGCGTCGTACATGCCGTAAGAACGCTGTCGAGCTGGCTTGCCGATGTCTGCGACGAACGGAATAAAGAACGCCTCGAGGTGCCGGTGAAGGCCCTCCTGAGCTCGGGAGTATAGAATACGACGAGTGCCATCACAAGCGGGACGAAGAGCGTCTTCATAACTGTAAGTATGACCTTCAGTTCCAGTATGTATGCGCATCCGTAGACTATGACCAGAGTCGCGAGGATTGTCGCGAGCTCCCTCGCCCTCGTCTCCGACACCGCCATATAGAACTTGTAGATGACGTAGGTCAGTATAATCGTTTCAAGAATAAGTCTCAGGTAATCGGGGACCGAAAGACTGTTAAACAGATCAAGCATCAATCATTCCTCTTCAGCCTGCACCCAGTCGAGTGTACGGCTGACTGCCTTCTTCCAGAATCGTACCTTTTTTTGCCTCTCCTTGTCATCCATTGTGGGTGTCCATCTTGTCTGTTCCTTCCAGTAGGAGCGGAGCGAGTCGATACTCTCCCATACACCTGCTGTCAGCCCTGCAGCATAAGCTGCACCGAGCGCCGTCGTCTCGGCGATGACGGGACGGATGACGGGCTTGGAGAGAATGTCGCTCTGGAATGCCATCAACGGCCATGAATTCGTCATTCCGCCGTCGACCTTGAGCGACGAAATGGGAACCCCGCTGTCCTTCTCCATTGCGGAGAAGATATCGTATGCCTGGAATGCCGTAGCCTCGAGAACCGCACGGCATATATGCTCACGTGAAGCATATCCGGTGAGACCTGCGATTACGCCTCTGGCGTCGCTCCTCCAATAGGGAGCGAAGAGCCCCGCGAATGCCGGTACGATGTAGACGCCTCCGCAGTCCTGCACCGACTGCGCAAGCTCGTCAAGCTCCTTTGCCGACGAAACCATCTTGAGGTTGTCCCTCACCCACTGCACGAGAGACCCGGCAACTGCCACGGAGCCCTCGAGTGCATACACCGGCTTCTGACCCTCAATGCGGTAGCCCACCGTCGTTAAAAGCCCGCTCTGGGAGTAGCATATCTCCTCGCCGATGTTTGCAAGCATGAAGCATCCCGTGCCGTATGTACATTTACTGCTCCCCTTGTCGAAGCATGCCTGACCGAAGAGTGCCGCCATCTGGTCTCCCAGTATTCCGCATACGGGAATCGAGGCCTTGAACGGGCCGTCCGGATCGGTATAGCCGTAGATAATACCCGAAGAGGATACTATTTCCGGAAGACACTCCCTCTTTACACCTATGAGTGAAAGCATCTCGTCATCCCACTTGAGGGATGCGATGTTCATAAGCATGTAGCGCGAAGCATTGGTGACGTCTGTCACGAGTGCCTTTCCTCCGGTGAGGCGGTATGTCATATATGTATCAATCGTACCGAAGACGAGACGCCCCGTCTCCGCATTCCGTTTCACTGCCGGAACGTTGTCGAGGAGCCACTTTATCTTGCTGGCCGAGAAATACGGCGAATAGAGAAGCCCCGTCTTCTGGCGGATGTACTCCTCGCTGACCGTCTTTCTCAATACATTGTCGATAAACTCTGCGCCCCTCAGGTCCTGCCACACTATGGCATTGTGGTAGCTCTTACCCGTCTCACGGTCGAAGGCGATGACAGTCTCTCTCTGGTTCGTGATTCCGACGGCAGAGAGATCCTCGCCCTGAAGCCCCGCCTTCTCGAGGGCGGATGAGATTACAGCGCATGTATTCTTCCAGATTTCCTCCGGATTGTGTTCGACCCAGCCCGGCCTGGGGTAAATCTGTCTGTGCTCGAGCTGACTTGTCGAGACGATGTTGTTCCTGTCGTCGAAGATGATGAACCTTGTACTTGTTGTTCCCTGGTCGAGAGCTCCTATATACTTCATGGCTTCCTCCACTGATGATTGTACAACGGTTTTTCCCTCATTTGTTGTTAAAAGGCAATTTTATGATTCTGAATTTCTCCCGGCTTTTGCGTGCACTCTTCGACGAGGAGATGACGGTGACGGCGCTCTCATTGTCCATCAGAGCAAGGATTCTTCCTCTCGCCTTCTCGAGGTCGTCCGCCCTGACGGCGAGCATCGCATCCCTGAGACGGAGTCTGAGGTCATCGGTTATTCCGTAGAGATAACGCCTCAGGTCCACGATTCCCCTGCTCTGGGGGCCTGTGGGTCTGAGGTCCTTCGAAAGCGCTCTCAGGAGGGTGTCCTCGAGCTTCTCGTCTGTGACTGTCTCCTCTTCGACTGCACGGCGGTAGTCGTCGATGGACTCATCGAGCCTCGGATCGCGGTATGTACAGAAGAGGCATATCTCCTCGTTTATGTCGAGCGATGATCCGGCACCGTAGGCCCCGCCCTTCTCCCTTTCGAGCGCCCAGAGGGACGAGCGGGAAAGCAGTGAGAGAAATACCCTCATTGCTGCGGTGTCTTCATCCTCCGCCGCCGGTGATTTGAATACAAGGGATGTATAGTTCACACTGGTTGAGAGCGTGTAGGCAAGTCTCTTCGAGCCCCCTACTGCTCTTCGTGAAGAAGCTCCGGCCGCCTCTCCTTCCGGAAGACGCGAGATGAATGAGGACGTGACAGATGCAGCATTGCTTGTATCCTTCTCATCGGCGGCGATGTGCCACACGAGCCTCTTCTGTGTGAAGATCTTCTCTGCAAGGGCTTCAATCTTTCCCGCCGTCTCTTCGATATCACAAGAGAGCATCTCGTTCACCCTGAACCAGAATGATATTCCCTGCGTCTTCTCGGCAGAATAGAGGGATGGCGAGAAGAAGCGTGATGCCGAAGCAAGTGCGAAGAGATGCCCGTCTCTCTGAACGGCTCCTTCGTAGTCGCTCTGGATATCCCTGAGGGCTGCCCTCACTCTCTCCGTGGAGGAGAAATCACCCTCGGTGAGGAGTTTCTCCACAAGGGAGAGAGTCTCGCCGTAGTACTCCGAAAGACTCTTGAAGCGTATGATGAGAGAGTCTCTCTCCTTCCCTTCTGTCGTCATTCCCGTCTCAAGGAGAGCAGAGAATCCTCCAGAGGAGAAACGCAGCCTTGTCAGGAAGTCCGAATATGAAAGCTCACCGACATTCGTCATTGTCAGCAACCGTGTGAGGAGGGAGCAGTATTCAAGCTCTTCGACAGAAAGATCGGAGATGTCGAATGCAGCGTCCGCATAGACTATTCCGTTCGTCGCCATCGGGGATACAAGTATGCCGTCTCTCTCCTCTCTCGGGATTGTCGTCATCGCCGCCGGGATGTCAGAGAGCGTGAGGCGCGGCAGCGTCGCCTTTTCCCCGGGGGTATCTTCACTCTCCTCGTACTCGAGAAACCTCCTCTCCATCTCTTCTGTGAAGCGGGATGCGCAGAGCTTTCTCTTCTCTTCGATTATCCTCTCAGTCTCCCGGGCATTGTTCTCATCCATCACGACAAGGGAGAGAAGGCGGTGGGGGTTATCGAGTATGTTCTTCCGGATCCACTGCTCAAGATAGCGCGGGTTCTTCCCGATCTCCCTTCTGATTGCCGCAATCTCGCTCTTCGGCGTAAGCATCGTACTGGGGTTGCGGCCGTAAGCCCAGCCCTTGTCTATGCGGGAGAAGAATATTCTGGAGCCGTTGGGGGTGCCTTCCTTTATCTCCTGAAGTCTGAACTCGACAGACCTCAGCGTTCCTTCGATAAGAAGGGGGTCGATGCCGTTTTCAACGATATTTCTAAGGCTTTCGAGAATGACCTCCCCGGCCTTTTCAGTGTCCTTCTCGTCGACACCTGTGAAGCCTGTCGCAAAGACAAGCGATGAATAGGAGTCGTTCATTCCCCCTTCGTCGGCTATGTCACGCCCCACTCCGGAGTCGATGAGCGCCTTGTAGAGCGGACAGCCGGGATTCCCGAGAAGAATCTCGACGACTATGGAAAGTGTCGTATTGAGAAGAGGATCCGACGAGGGCCCGAGAAGCCAGCTCATCATGACGGACGAGCCCTCCTCGCCCTCTTCGGCGTCGCTCTCCTTTCTCACGAACTCAGGCTCCGTCCATCTCTTTTCAGCCCCGGGCCTTGCCGCTCTCTTTCCTCCTTCACGGTGTGAGAGATATTCCCTTTCAAGGAACTCAAGTTTCTCCTCCACATCGAGATTTCCGTACAAAAAGAGCGTCATATTCGCCGGAGTGTAATACTTCCTGTATGTTTCCAGGAATTTCTCGTAAGTCAGATCGGGTATCGAGCGGGGATCTCCCCCCGATTCGAACCTGAACGGAGACGAGGGGGAGAACAGATATCTGTTGAGGGTGTTGAAGACGACACTGGAGTGGCTCGACACATCGCCCTTCATCTCCGAGAAGACAACGCCCTCAAAGCCTCCGCGCCCGAGCCTTATTCCCTCCTGCATGAACGACTCACGCCTCAGAAGAGGATCGAAGACGGCATCGGTGTATACGGAGAAGATGTTGTCGAAGTCCTTCTTCACAGGGCTTGCCGCAGGATAGTATGTCCTGTCGGGTCCCGTCATCGCATTGAGGAAGGTGTTGACGCTGTTGCGGTCCATGTCCATGAAGGGATCACGCACAGGATAGCGTCTGCTTCCGGTGAGCACGGTGTGCTCGATGATATGGAAGACACCGGTGTCGTCCTCCGGAGGAGTATATACGTTGTATGAGAAGAAGCATTCGCTGTCATCGGTCGAGAAGAAATATACCTCGAAGCCAGTTCTGTCGTGTCTAAAAAGATAGCCTGTGCCGTTGTAGTCGGGACACGGCGTAACATCTGTTAGCGTGAAGGAGGAGTACTTCTCCCCTTCTCTGAGTTCTTTGTCCATTCCTTGATTATAGAGAGAAGAGAGGACGGTGTAAAACACTCGGCTTTCACAATGCGGGGAAAAGTATTATCCTTTATGCATGTTGTATATAGGTCCGCATGTTTCAATATCTGAATCGATCGCCCTTGCAGTCGAACGCGCCCACAGTCTCGGAGCAACGGGCTTCGCACTCTTCTCCAAGAACCAGAGGATGTGGAAGAGCCCCGCATTGAAGGAAAGCGAAGTACTTGACTTCCGGAATAACATGACAAAGTACGGCTACAGAATAAAGGGCGTACTTCCCCACGCCGGCTATCTCATCAATCCGGCATCCCCGGAGGAGGAACTCAGAGAGAAGTCAAGAGAACTCTTCCTCCTCGAGATGAACAGACTCGAAGAGCTCGGCCTCGATGTGATCAACATACACCCCGGCGCCTACAAGGAAGGCGAAAGGTCGGACGGCATAAAGAGAAGCGCAGAGATGATCGACGGCGTTCTCAAGGCATGTCCCGGAATGCGCATAGCAATCGAGAACACGGCGGGAGCGGGGACCATCATCGGATCGACATTCGAGGAACTCGACGCAATTCTCTCTCTCATTACCGAGAAGGACAGAACAGGCTTCACTCTCGATACTGCACATCTCTACGGTGCCGGTTACGATGTGAAAGAGGATGTCGGCAGAGTTCTGGACTCATTCTTCGCACGTTTCGGAAGCGGGAAACTTTTCGGAATGCATCTCAACGACTCGAAGGTCCCGCTGGGCTCGAAGAAGGACAGACACGACAATCTGGGAAAGGGCCTCATCGGAATGGAACCCTTCCATGAAATAGTCAGACGGAAGGAAGTTCAGAATATTCCGCTGATACTCGAAACACCTGACGAGACGCTCTGGAAGAGCGAAATAGAGGAACTGTTACATGTTCAATGACAGTGCACACAATCTTGTGCTGGGACACCGCGGCGCCCCGCTTAAGGAAATAGAGAACACCGTGGCGTCGTTCAGGCGCGCAGTCGAGGACGGTGCCGACGGCGTCGAACTCGACATAAGGCCGACGACGGACCATGTGCTCGTGGTATCTCACGACAACTCGTTAAAGAGGGTCTACGGCACAGATATCAGGATTGAGGATTCGACTTACAGCGCCGTCAAGGCTGCGGCCCCCTCTGTTGCGACACTGCAGGAGGTATTCGACGCTCTCGGACCCGTCTACTACGACATCGAGATAAAGGCCGACCAGGCCGTCGATTTCAACAGGGAGGTATGCACGCTCCTTATGGAGGAACTCGAAAGAAGAAAGGAACTCCAGAGTAAGATAATGGTCTCTTCGTTCAACCCGCTTGCCATGCGTCTCTTCAGCAGAATAAGTGCACGCCGCTTCGAAACGGCTGTCATCTATGACGGCCCTCCGACCTCCCTGCCGTTCTTCATGAGGCATGGAGAGGGACGTTTCTTCTTTCCCTGTACATTTCTCAAACCGAAGTGGGACATAGCGGCAGCGGAGAAGAGCAGAAAGAAGAAATGGGAGATGGTGCCCTGGACTGTCGACACGGAGGAGGCCCTCGACGAGGTTCTTCCTCTCGATGTGCCGTTCATTATCACAAACGACAGCAGCAGGATCGTCAGAATTCTCCGAGAACGAAAGATACGGTAAGTCTTATCTGATTCGTAAGCGCCTTTTCGTCATCGGGGGTATCCCCGTCGACGGCAGTCGAGTACTGCATGGTCTTGTACTCCTCGTTCGTCCCGCTTCTGTTGTCTATCTTGATTATCTTTCCCTCGGTCTTTATATACCATGTTCCGAGGGTATGTACTCTCTCCACAACTCCTATCCGGATCATGTAGATGACAGAGGTCGAAGAATACCTCTCGCCAAGGAAGGAAAGCGCCTCTTCCTCCTCCTCGCCCTCGGCTTCTACAACCGTGACGTTCACAATTCCCATGGCTTCTGCCATCCGGGCCACTGTATCTGCTGCTTCCGTTATATCCACGCGGCTTCCGTCATAGCCCGAGAGTGCAATCGCGATCACGGCTTCTCCGCTGCCGTACACCTCGTCCTCACTGTACTCCGCTCTTAATACAGTCTGAGATAGAAGATCCTTGAAAGACGACAGGAGCTCTCCTCCCGCCTTCTCGTCTATGCGCCTGACAGTATCCTCATCGACATTGATTACTATGCTCATTTCACCTTTCTTCAGCGAATAGGCATTCGTTTTATTGACTTTTACAATTCCGTTCTCATCCGACATTGCAGAGTACGGAAGATAGACGACCTCCCCGGAGGCATTTAGAGAAGGATAGAAGACAATCACTTCTGCATACTCGACCGAGGGGTACATTATGCCCTTGCTGCGGAAGATTCTGAAGCCCGGTTCCCAGTCCGTCTTCTTGGTGCGGCCTGTGTATTCGAACTCTATCTGGGAGACATATTTCTCGAGTCTCTCAACGAGGACCTCTGTACTGAGGCTCTCGTCGGTGACCTCACCGTCGAGTGAGAGTTCCACGGCTTCGAGGAGGGAGTTTATCGCATCCACATCCCTGTTCTCCCTGTAGTAAGTAAGAGACTCGGATACCTTCTCCCTCACCTTCTGCTCCCTCTCTGCAAGTACGGCGTAGTCTGATGCCGACACCTCCTGGAGCCGCAGCGTGTCCGTCGTGCTGAGCATGTAGGAGTAGAAGACACCGTCCTGAAAAGTATGATATTTCGTAGTCACGACTGTGTCGAAAGCGCTTATCCTGTCGGTGAGGGAGAGTTCCTCATAGTACTTTCCGCTGTAATCGACTCCGGCCTTTTCACTGAGGGAGGAGAGTATGGAGCGGTATGCCTCCTCATCAGCCTGGGATTCCGTCTCCCCCTCACCCTTTCCGACTATGACTGTCGAAAGAATGGAGAGCGGGGGATTATCGACCCAGGAGGGTCTTGAGGCGTCCTTTTTCAGTGTTGAACAGGAAGAGAGGAGAAGAATGATGAAAAGTGAAAGGATGATCTTCTTCAAAGCTTTCCTCCGCATCCGAGAAGAATGTAGTTCGTCCCGCTGTAGTTCACAACTCCTATCGAGACGGAGAATACCCTGCTGAATGTCCACCTGAGTGCAAAAAGAGCCTCACTCGATATTGCCGGCTTTGCCCCGGTTCTCCATCCCAGTGCCGCCTGCCCCTCAACGCTGAGGTTCTTCACTACGGGAGTATCGGGCCATACGGAGGAAAAGTAGAAAGATGCGCTGATTCCCGCCGACACGACACAGCCGAAGGAGCCGTCATAGATTACAGCAGCTTCGATAAACGGCACCAGGGGATATGTAAAGGTCGAATAATAGAGTGAGAGTGATGTTCCGTAGGAAGTGAATCCCGTATTCGAGAATGCGCGCATGGAGAGCGAGAAACCGTTGATCCTCTCAATTCTCATCCCCGGAAGCGGAGAGGAGAGGTAGTACGGCCTCAGTGTCACGGCCTCTTCATAGACGCCGCCTGCCGTGAAGAGTGCCTCCGTCTTTCCGCTCTCTCCCAGGAGGGCATAGTTCTCTCCCCTCTTCGCCCCCTCGAGCGAGATGGACGAGAAGGACTCCTTATAGATATAATCCAGTCTCGCCCCTTCCTCCATGAGGCTCTCCTCATAGTAGAAGAGCGCCTTGATTTCACTCTCGATATCGCCTTCCGGAGCTTTGATGATCATACTTTTCTCAGAGAAAGAGAGCGTGAGGGAGACCACGCCGTCCTCGATCTCGTATTTCTCGACAGAGACCTCTGTTTCATTGCGGTCTCCGACAGCCGTATCTATTGCAGCTTCGAGCTGTAATCTGACGTCTTCAGGAACATCTTCAGAAAAAACGACAGATGAAAACAACGGCAGTATTGAGAAAAAAACAACAATGAGAGAAAGTATCTTCTTCACTTCAGGCTATTTTTCACTCCAGTATTCGGCAATACCTACACAGAGATTGGCACTGCGGTTCATTGCATCAACACTGACCCATTCCTTTCTGGAATGGAGGTTGTGACCGCCTGTGAAGAGGTTGGGTGCCGCAACGCCGGTCTCTGCAAGTCTTGCGCCGTCTGTACCTCCTCTGATAAGTGTATCCTCCAGTGTCAGTCCCAGCTTCTCTGCCGCCTTGTAGACAGCCTCAGTCGACGAGGAGTCGTTCCTGTTGACCTCGGCCATGTTGCGGTAGCTCACCTTTGTATTCACTTCGACTGAGCCGCCGTAGAGTGCGGTTACAGCCTTTGCGATATTCTCCGTATTCTCGATCTTCTTCTCGAACTTCTCCCTGTCGAAGTCTCTGATATAGACCTGGAGTTCAGCCTCCTCACCCTCTCCTTTGAAGACAAGCGGGCAGTAGTATCCGTATCGTCCGTCCGTCGCTTCGGGGCTTTCGGCCTGCGGAAGAGCCGAGACTATTGCAGCTCCGATCGTCACGGCGTTGACAAGCTTTCCTCTTGCGTCCCCGAGATGAATCGAGACACCGTGTATCCTTATATTGACTGTCGCGGCATTGAAGCACTCCGTTTCGAGTTCGCCTTCCCTGCCCCCGTCGACAGTGTAGCAGCATGTGCTCCTGAGTCTTTCATGGGGAAATCTGTCCATACCGCACCCCGTCTCTTCGTCGGGCGTGAAATATACCTCGATATCGGGTCTTTTAACATCGGGATTGGAGACAAAATACCCCAGCATCTCCATTATGATTGCAACACCCGCCTTGTCATCAGAGCCCAGGAGTGTCGTTCCGTCACTTGTAATTATCTCTCCGCCTCTGTAGAAAAGAAGATCCCTGTCCTCCTCGGGATCGATCACCGTACCTCCGTCGAGAACGATCCTGGCGCCGTCGTAGTTCTTCCAGACCTTCGCCCTGACACCGTTACCCGGGCAGTCGTCGGCTGTGTCGACATGTGCCATGAAGCCGATTGTCTTCGTGCCGCTGTTGCCTTTGAGTCTTCCCATCACGACCTTCTCTTCGCCGTAGTAGGTCTCGAGTCCCATTTGGTCGAGTTCCTTCTTGAGGGTAAGGAGAAGAACCTCCTGACCGGGGGTGGATGGTCTGACGCTTTCAGCCTTCGATGCGTCGGACATCGTGTCGTAGGTCGTATACCTTATGAATCTGTCTCTCAGAGAATCGTTGAATACTATCATCTCTTTTTCCTTTCCTTCCCCCAGAAGGCGGAAGAGGGATTATCCCCATCCCGCCGCCAACGGACTAACATACTCTTAACCCGTCAGACGTACACTGGTACCTCATTATATCCAATTGGCGGCGGAAATGAGAATAAACAATCAGGTTTTCCAGTTGTAATTCTTGAGAATCTTCTTCGTGCTGTCAGTTATCTGATAGATGGCGAAGACCGCAAGAATAAGAGCTGCGACGACAGGCGTAGTTCCTGCCGCAGTCTGGGTCGTTATGACGCCCTGGGCCAGCGCCCATGCGGCGACAGGCTCGCTTGTCACGTTGTCCAGCCAGTCCTTGAATGCGTTCTCGTCATGCTGCAGATCCTTGTCCGACCATTCAATGATCGTGATTATCGTGCTGGCGACTATTCCCGCCGCTACGGAGACTGCAGTTGCGGCAGAGACCTTCCCCCAGAACAGGACCTTGGGTATGATTGCATAGACGATGGCTGCGGTAAGAAGCACGACGGACTTCACAGTGAGCGACCTGAGGTCTTTGTAGAATTCCTCCTTGTCGCCGGGATTGAGAGCACGCGCAATTCTCTCTCCCTCCTCTGCAAAATGTTCTTCGATCTCTGCAGCCTTCGTCCTCAGCGATGCCATGTCCTCATCGGAGAGGAACTCCGATGCAGCCGAGAGGATATCCTCCGTTTCGGTTGCATAGTTCGCGGCATATAGGAAATCAAGATATTTCCCGCCGTCCTCCTCCCGGGAGAGAGCACGTGTGATCTCCTCTCCTGTCAGCGTACCGTAGGAGGCAATCTCCTCCTCAGAGTATTCGCCGTTTTCGACGAGCACCGTTCTTACCTCCTCGTAATACTCGTCGATCATCCTTGCACTTTCACTCATAAGGACGCTTTTCTTGACACTGGTCCTCGCAGTGAGTGCAGGAGAGCATGATGAAAAGAGCATCAAGATTATGGACGCCCAGCCGACAACGCTCGTTGCAAGTGTTGTTTTCCTCATTTTACACCTCCTGATGTAATTCCTATATGAAGACTGATCCTCCCCCCGTCGAACTGGGGGATGACCTTGATTCTCTCCTCCTTTCCGTCCTCTCCGCTGATGGACGAACGGAATGTGTACTTCGGTTTTATGTAGAAGTGTCCGAAGACGAAATTCCAGCCCACACTTCCCTCTGCTGCGAAGTAGAGCCCGTCGTCGGGTGCGTACATTCCCCATAGGTATCCGACCTTTACAAGGGATGCTTCGGCGAAGAATCCGATTCCCTCCCAGGGATGTACGGAGACAAGTACTCCCGACTCGATGAGAGAGATGTCATACTCCTTACTTTTTCCATACCGAAGAGGGATTGTAATTTTAAATGATTCAGTCTCAAAGCCGACCTCTCCGTCGATTCTGATTCCATCGCGGAAAAAGGAGTCGGAAGACCTGAGGTCAACACCTGCCTCAAAGGAGAAAGCAGAGAGAAAAACGGCTGCAAAAAATGTTAAAAAAATAGTCACGAACTTCTTCATGACTACATTGTTTCAGATTAGAAATGTAAAAAATGGCCAGAAAAGTGACACTTTTGGCCTGTTTTCACCATCCGAGGGCCTTTCTCAGCTCCTCCTCGTGTTTTTTCAGCGACCTCGACGCCACCTTGATTCTGTCATCACAGTTGTTCAGCGTGATGATGATTCCGTCATGTTTGTCATCGACTTTTTCAAGTGAATATGACTCGATCTGAGAGGTGAAAGCCGACCACACAGGCTTGACGCCCCCGAGGTATCTCAGCCTTTTGTAGAAGACGATCTCGCTTTTCGTCACGACAAGCGCGCCGGAGACGAGTTCTGTCTCGCTGCTGTTCACAAGTGATGCTCTCGAATAGAAGAATTCTTCGCCGCCGCGGCTCTTCTTCACCATGCCCTTCGTGACGAGAGCCGTACATACATACCATACGGCCGTGAGGACGATGAGAAGAGGCAGCATCCAGAGATGGACGACGCCCTTGAAAGCCACGAAATATGAAAAGACGCCGACGACGATGACTAGCACCATCAGCAGAGGATCGAATTTTTTCATGTTTACTCCGCCCTAATCATAGCAGAAATGAAGATTTTTTCAATTTTCTGAAAAAAAGTCTGACAAAATCCCGAATTTTTCTGTCTTAGAAAGTATAGAACAATTTTTCCCGGAGGAAACCATGAAGAAAACATTTACACTACTTGTTATTCTCCTCTCCCTCATTGTACTGACAGGAATATCGTGCAAGGCTGAGACGGAGAGCGCATCGCTCAGAATCGAGATGAAGAATTCCAGGAGGACGGTGAAACCCGATGCCGAGAATATGGAGATCTACGGCTACAAGGTCATTACAATCTCTCCCGACGGTAAGGAGAGCGACCCCTACTATACCTATTATTCATATATAAACCTCGACGGACTCTCTATCGGTAAATGGAAGATAAAGGTATACGGATTCAACAGTGCCAGAAAGGACCTTGCCTACGGAGAGGGTGAGATATCACTCATAGCAGGCAAGAACACCATCGCAATCTCCCTCGACGAACTTGTCGGGAACGGAGACCTCAAACTCATCCTCAAGTGGGACGAGAACGTCATAAAGAACGTAAAAAGCATACATACTGTGTTTAAATCACAGTCAGGTAATGAGATAATCCTTACTCCATCCACTCCTGCGGACGGCGAGTGCACAATCTACCACACAAACCTCCCCGCCGGTTCCTACACACTCCAGGCAGAACTCATCGACAGTGCGGGCAACAAGGTGCACGGACTTGCGACGGCGATCAGGATTACGAACGAGACAGTGACGGAGGAAACGCTGGAGTTCGTTTCATCGGCGGACGAGACAGCCGAAAGCGAGATTACAATCTCGGATAAGACCTCAACTCCCGTCGAAGTCTCGATAATCGGGCTTGAATCACTCATAGAGGCCGACAAGGTCTTCACCGTTGCCATCTCCGTTCCCCAGGATTCGAAGATAAAGGAGAAGGATCTCAACACAATCTGGTACCTTGACGGTGTTGAAGCCGGAAGAGGCAGCAGCTGCACTTTCAAGAACGGCGTAGCGGAAGGCAGCCACAGGATCGATGTTGTGACAAGCACAGGAGAAGCAGGTTCCCTGGGCTCCCAGAGTTTTTCGTTCCGTGCCGCGGCATCTACAAAAGAGGGGGACATCTACCAGAAGATCACGCTCTCGGCCTCATCCAGCAACGAGCTCGTACTGGGAGGAGATACAGTGATGCACTTCCTGCCGAACAACTATCTTCTCATAGCCAGCAACAAGAGCAACCTCATGCAGCTTGTGAAGATGACGGCATCGTCCTACGCCGTCGCCGCATCCTACAGCTACAACGAGGTGGGCATCGGAGACTACGACGTTTCGGACTTTGCGACGACGGGAAGCCCCAACGAGAGCTACTACTCCGTCATCGTCCTCTGTAACAGCGCCTCGAGCTGCAAGGCCGTGAACCTCATGGTATCGACGACGCAGATTACGTTCAACGACGAGGAGACCTCGTTCGACTCCTCCGGAGGCGTCAACAGGGCATGCCGTTTCGTGAAGATCGTCGAAGGCGACAACGTATTCATCGCACAGATAGAGAACGTCGGAAAAACGAGGATGGGATATGTCGCTTTCAACTTCCGTCCTAACAGCGGTAACATGATCAACCGGGACGGGCGGTACATAACGGCGCCCACCCTCGAATTCGGTTACTCCGGCTTCAAGGATATGGCGACGCTGCCTTCCACAGGACGCTTCATCTCGATTTCAGGTCAGAGGGGAAAGGTCGGAGAGGCCCACTACAACGATACCTACGACAAAGCCGGATTCTCGGAATACTTCATGTGGATCAGCTGGAGCGACTATGTCGAATACTACAAGGCCAACAAGACGAAGGACGAGTTCAGGGACGGCATAAGCTGCGGCTTCCTGGAAAGCACGGGAACCTATGCCTTCATCCTCTCCTCGGAGAAGATAATCTACTACAAGAAGGCCGCATCTTCCGCCAACGGCTACGAGCAGTACAGGGAGGATGCACTCGAAGAGGGAAGCATCGGAACAATCGAAATGTGCCGTGACACGAAGTACGGCTACATGATCGACAATAAGGAGAAAAAGCTTGTGACACTCACGCCGACAGCCGACGCAGAAGGCTTCTACACTCTCGAGAGCGCTTCATCGATAAGTCTCGACAGCGACATGTACAACTCGCTTGAAATATCGAGTGACGGAAAATGGCTCGCCGTCTTCAACTCTACAGACTGCACGCAGATTCTCATCGTCAAGGCCTCAAGATAAAAGAAACAGTACAGGGCCGGATGCCCGGCCCTTTGTTTCTGACGTTGACAAAGTGTTTATTTCTATGCTGCAGAAGAAAAACCATATCCCTCCTATAGAGTGCGCTCCTCTCTGCGGCATGGATTAGTCAGCGCTGCTGACTAACCCTGTCCGGGCCTGTTTTCTACTCTTTTCCCCTTCCTCTCATATACGAAAAAAGATACTGCTGGCTGAGGGCTTCGTAGGGATGGAAGTAGCTCTTGTCCTTACCCGGGTAATACTCTTCGAGACACTTTCTCATCCATGTATCTATCGGGAAGCCCTCTCTCCTTCCGTAGCCGAAGATGAGGATGCATGACGCAACCTTGACGCCGATTCCCTTCACTTCAATCAGCCTCTCCATTGCCGAGTCGAAATCGAGGCTCTTCACCTCTTCGAAGATATCGCGGTGCCCGACGGCACTGAGTATGAAGGGTGCTCTGAAACCAACTCCGAGTCTCCTCAGATCCTCCTCTGTCACCCCGTCGAAATCTTCGGGCCGGGGGAATGTATACCATCCCCTCTCCACCTCGTGTCCGTACTTCTCGCTGAGTCTGTTGTAGAGCCCGGTTATCCTCTTGATATTGTTGTTCTGTGAGAGTATGAACGAGACGGCAGTTGTCCATTCGTCCTGCTTGAGGATCCTCAGGAGCCCCACGCTCTCCACAGCCTTTCTGAGAATATCGTCCTTCGCCGCTATCTCCTCCCCTGCCTTTATGTAGTCGTAATCGAGGTCGAAATAGGTACGGAGGAACGGATCGGATTCAGCATCGCCTATATCTCTAATTCTATAGACCCTGTCGTTGAGGACTGCAGCGTATGTGCCGCCTTCCTCCTCACGCCATGAGAAGGTCTGGCCGCCGAAAAGTATCTCTTTGAGGTTCTCTTTCATTCCTCAATTGTAACGCAGGCGCAGGGTGATGGCAAAGTGGTCGGAAAATCCGTTTCCTGTACTCTTCTCATACTTCAGGGGCGTTCCCGAACTTGTCTTCGAAAGTGCACCGGAGACGATTTCGAAGGATTCATACTCCAGGCCCCTTCCGTCGAAGAAGGAGGATGAAAGAAGTGCATTGTCGTAGTTGTACCACACACCATCGTAGTAGTATGACCCGCCGTCCGTCCTCCCCCCGTAATCGAGATACGGAGAGAAGAGCGTCCCGCCGGAGGCCAGGGCCCCGTCACCTGTGAGGGGAAGAACATACCCTGAGGAGAGCTTCCCGTCCCCCATCTCACCGCCTGTGATGCAGTCGGTGTTGAAATCCCCGATTACGATGACGCACTCACCCTCCCTCTTTTCCACAAGTGTGCGGATAAGGGAGAGCTCCTCGATGCGCGTTGATGAATCGTTGAGCTGGCTCTTGAGATGAACGCCGAAGATGGTGACCATCTCACCGCCTGCTATGAACTTCAGTTCAAGAACGGCACGTGAGAAGAGTGTCGAATGAAATGCATACGACGACGGCTTCGTTTTCGAAATAAAGCCGACCGAGAGCTCTCCGTCGCTTTTCTGCGCCAGCCCGTAGTACCTGAAACCCAGTCCCCTGAGCCCTGCTTCCAGAAGATCCGAGAGAACATCCTCGCTCTCGATCTCCTCGAGGATGATGACATCGCTGTCCTTCATATTGACTGCGATATAACAGGCGGTGGATTCCACCCTCTTCAGGTACTTTTCACGGCTGTAACCGCTTGAGGACAGGAACTCCGAATATTCGCTTCCGGAGCTGACACCGTCGAAGAAACAGTAGGTGTTCCAGCTTGTGACGGTGAACCCGCCCGCGTCAGTACGGGGTGAACATGAAACAAGAAGAAGTGAAAAAAGGAAAAATAATACTCTCATACTATAGAAGCATTATTTTTCCCGTTTTTGTCAAAGAAATCTGATCGTCGGGGTCAGATTTCCGCCTTTGTTCTGATAATCTTTCCCACAATACCGTACTCGACGGCTTCCTCGGCCGAAAGCCAGTGGTCGCGTTCGGTGTCGGCGCTGACCTCTTCGACGCTCTTTCCCGTTGCTCCTGCGATGACGCCGTCAAGCTTCTTTCTGAGCTCTTCAAGTTTTCCCGCATAGATATCGAGGTCGATAGCCGTTCCCTTCAGCTCCGAAAGGGGCTGATGGATAAGGTATGTTGAATTCTCGAACGCAAAACGCCTCGACTTGTCGACGGAGAGATAGATGAGTGCCGCAGCCGATGCGACAAGGCCCATCCCCACAACGCGGACAGGAGAGGAGACAAAACGGATTGTGTCGTAGATTGCAAAGCCGGAATCGACATCCCCGCCGGGGGAGTTTATATATACGGTTATGGGATCGCTGCTTTCGCTGTCCAGAACAAGCATGCGTACGGCAAAGTCGTTTGCCGTATCTTTATTGATTTCGCCGCTGATCATGACAGAGCGTGTCTTCATGAGCTTATCGAGCAGAGTCGGTTCAGTTATCTGTTTCTTTTCGTCCATACAGAGATAATAACCAAATTCGGAGCGTTTGGGAAATGTGTGTAGCATTTTTCTTTCATCTCAACAATAATAAACCCTATGAAGAGCGCAACAGTATCTGTAATAGGAAGGCCGAGCAGCGGCAAATCCACCCTCGTAAACACAATCTGCGAGATGAAGGTATCAATCACAAGCCCCACACCCCAGACGACGAGGAACAAGATCAGGGGCATCTACACAGATCAGCGCGGGCAGCTCGTCTTCACGGACACACCCGGCTACCACCTCTCCGACAAAACCATCAATAAAAGGATGCAGGATGTGACTGTATCTGCCCTCAAGGACAGCGACCTCATACTCTACGTCATCGACGGAAAGAGGACGGCGGGCGAAGAGGAAAAGGCCATTTCGAAAATGATCAAGGCATCCCGTGTGAAGACTGTTGCAGTCATCAACAAGAAGGATGTCCTCACCGAGGAGAACATCAGCGATGCGAAGTTCTTCCTCAAAGAGAACCTCCCGAACACAGAGGTATTCGTCGCCTCGGCACTCAACGACGACGGCATCGACGAAATTCTCATCGCCCTCTTCAAACTCGCCCCAGAGGGGGAGCTCATGTACGAGGAGAATCAGTACACGGACCAGGACCTCGAGTTCAGGATAAGCGAGATCATCAGGGAGAAGACGATATCAAACCTCTCGGATGAACTGCCCCATGTAATATATGTCGAGGTATCTGATCTCGAGTACAATGCAGAGACGAAGGAAGTTTGGATAAGGGCATTCATATGCGTCGAACGTGACGGCCAGAAGGGCTTCATAGTCGGCCGCGGCGGAAGCAATATCAAACGTATCGGCACGGAAGCGAGACGCGAGATAAAGCAGATTTTCCCGTCATCAACCGTCCGTCTGGACCTCCAGGTCAAAACAGCGGAAAAATGGAGACAGAACTCCATCATCCTCGACAGGGTCTTCAAGAACTGAGCGTTACACCATCAAACAACCGTTTTCTTTGCAAAGAAAACGTCACAAATGAGCAATTTATGGGCTAAGATATAATCAGCGGGGTGCACATGAAAATTAATCTGAAGGAAAACCATGTTACCGAGTTTAAAACAAGCTGGCACGACGATTACCTCAAGTGGATCTGTGCCTTCGCAAACACAGAAGGCGGAACGCTCTATATTGGAATAGACGACGACGGGGAAATCTGCGGTGTCGACGATGCACACAGACTTTCGGAAGATATTCCCGGAAAAATCAGAAGCACGATGGGACTTATCTGCCCGGTCACACTACTCGAAACAGATGACGGAAGAGACTACATTAAAATAGAAGTCGAAAGCTACAGCTATCCCGTCAGTTTCAGAGGAAAATACTACAAGAGGTCAGGCTCTACTCTTCAGGAAGTTAACGGAATAGAGCTCGAAAGAATGCTTTTGAGTGAACAGAAAAGAACGTGGGATTCGATTCCGGTTTCTAACGTAACGGTCGAAGAACTCAGCCCTGATGCTTTCAATCTCTTCAGGAAAAAAGCAGAAGACACAGGA